>JBJSYW010000073.1:0-2851 GCA_046089985.1 Chloroflexota bacterium | reverse complement strand
GCCCGGGCAGCTCCGGCAGCACCGAGAACACCCAGCGCTGCCACATCCCGGCTGAAACCAGCGCCGCCACCCAATCATAGGTCCAGGCCAGCGGCTGGTAGAGCAGGTAAAAGAACAGGCGCATCAGGCGCTGCACAGCGGCGCGCTCCGGGGCGGGCTACGAACCGGAGGGTTTCTTTGGCGCGGCCGGCGGCGCCGCGCCAGGCCGGTGTCCGGCTGCGCCCGGTTTCGGGCGGGCCGGGTTACCCGGCGCAGGCTTGGCAGCCGGCGGCCTGGCAGGAGCGGGTTTCCCAACCGCGGGTTTGCCGGCGGCAGGCTTGCCGGCGATCGGTTTTCCGGACGGCGCGGGTTTGCCGGCTGCTGCGGGTTTACCGGCGGACGCTGATCTGCCCGGCGGCAGCTTGGAGGCTGATGATTTGGCGGCATCCGGCTTGGGCGTCCCGGGCCTGGCCCCCAGCTTTCCGGCGGGCGTTGCCGGCGCAGCGGGCGGGTCCGGTTCCTGGCGCTGGGTCGCCAGCTGGCCGCAGCCGGCCTGAATATCGATCCCGCGGCGCATGCGGATGGTGCACGGGATGCCGGCAGCTTCCAGGATGCCCTTGAAGGCATCCGCGCGCTCGCGGGTGGTGGCCTTGCCCCGGTAGCGCCGGGTGGGGTTCAACGGGATGACGTTGACATGGCACAGCGTGGCTGTTCCGCGGCGGAAGAGCTGCAGCCGCTCGGCCAGCAGCCGGGCCTGCTCGGGCGTATCGTTCACGTCTCGGATCAGCGCCCATTCAAAGGTGATGCGCCGCCCGGTGGCTTCGACATAATCTTTGCAGGCAGCCAGCAGCTCGTCGATCGGGTATTTGCGGTTGATCGGCAGAAGCGACGTGCGCAGTTCATCGTCGGCGGCGTGCAGCGAGATGGCCAGGTTGACCTGGCGGTCCTCGGCGGCAAAGCGCCGGATCGCCGGGATCATCCCCACGGTTGAGATGGTGAAGCGCCGCGCTCCCAACCCCATGCCCTGCGGGTCGTTCAGCCGATCGATGGCAGCCAGGGTTTCGTCGTAATTGTGGAATGGCTCGCCCATGCCCATCACCACAATATTGGTAACCTGTTCGTCCAGCCCATTCAACTGGCGGGCGTAATAAAGCACCTGCTCGATGATCTCGCCGCTGGACAGGTTGCGCCGGAAGCCCATCTGCCCGGTGGCGCAGAACACGCAGCCCATCGCGCAGCCGGCCTGGCTGGAGATGCACAGCGTGCGCCGGCGGTTGTAGCGCATCAATACGGTTTCGATCGCCAGCCCGTTCTGCAGCGCGAACAGGGTCTTGCGCGTTTCGCCGTCCTTCGATTCGAGCACCTGGTCGGGGCGCAGGCTGCTGAAGGTGAAGCTGCGTGCCATGCGCTCGCGCAGTGAGCGCGACAGGCTGGTGAACTGCTCCGGAGTGTTCCACAGGTTGCGGTACAGACCCTGCCAGATTTGCAGGGCGCGGTAGGCCGGCTCACCCCAGCGGGTGACGGTTTCCTCGATCATTTGCAGATCCAGGTCGTAGATCAGGGGCTGTGGTTCGCCAATATCGGATGGGTGGATCACGGAGTGCCCCCTTGCAGGTGTTGGATGACGGAAGCCAGGTCGGCGGCGATCAGGCCGGGCGGTTGGGCCGCCTGGCGGGCTTCAGGTTCGGTCGAGATGCCGGTCAGCACCAGCGCCGTGGGGCATCCCAATGCCTGGGCGCCGGCGATATCGGTGTCCAGGCGGTCGCCCACCACCAGGGTCTCGGCGGCAGAGCAGCCCAGGCGCTCCAGCGCCACGCGGTACATCTCCGGCTCGGGCTTGCCGACAATGATCGGGCGGACGTCGGTAGCGGCCTGGATGGCTGCCAGAACCGCCCCGGCCCCCGGCGCCAGTCCATAGGGAGCGGGGAAGGTCACATCGGGGTTGGTGCCGACAAACAGCGCCCCGGCGCGGATATAGCGCGTGGCCCAGTCGATTTTGGCATACGTCATGCCGCGATCCAGGCCGGCTACCACCGCCAGCGGCTGCTCACCGTCTGGGGTCAGGTGAAAACCCTGCTGCTCCATCGCTTCAACCAACCCCAGCTCGCCGACTACGTACACTGGCCCGCCTTCGGGGTAGCGGCGCTTCAGGTAAGCGGCAGTGGCGGTGGGCGAGTTGATGATCTGCCAGGCCTCCAACTGCACGCCAAACTGGGCCAGCTTTTGCTGGTACTGGGTGACGGTCAGTGTGGCGTTGTTGGTAGCCAGCACCACGCGCAGTCCCAGGCGCTCAATCGCGGCGAAAATGGCCGGCAGATCGCCGATCGGCTGGCTGCCGCGCCACAATACGCCATCCATATCCAGGATCAGAGCTCGCACGGGGATCGACTGGGGCGCAACAGTCTGCATAGCATCTCTCTTCGATTGGTTTCAACGCGGCGCAGGCGCCGCAGGCTGGTCGGGTGGGGAGCCGTGAAATCAACCCCATTCATTCACGGCTCCCCAAAAGCGCCCGGGCTTACTTGGGCAGTTTGTGTTCCGGAATATCCATTACATGATCGACCAGCCCGTACTCGACTGCGTTGCGGGCGTCCAGGTAGAAGTCACGATTGGTGTCGCGCTCGATCATCTCGACCGGCTTGCCGGTGTGGGCCGCCAGGACTTTGTTCAGGCGGTCTTTCAGGCGCAGGATCTCGCGGGCCTGGATCTCGATGTCGGAGGCCTGGCCTTCGGCGCCGCCCAGCGGCTGGTGCATGTGGATCGTGGCGCTGGGCAGGGCATAGCGCTCGCCGCGCGTCCCGGCGGTCAGCAGCACGGTGCCGAACGAGGCGGTCATGCCGACAGCCAGGGTGCGGATGGTGTTGGGGATCAT
>JBJSYW010000072.1:0-3180 GCA_046089985.1 Chloroflexota bacterium | reverse complement strand
CCCCGTGTTTCGTCGGGGCTGCCGCGGTGGGTGCGCAGGGATTACTTGGTGAACTGGGACGCGTGCTGCTCGATGTAGTTGTTGAGCATGATAGCCGAGAGGGCGATGGCGGCAATGTTGAGCGGCAGCGTGCAGCACAGTGCAAACCCCAGCGTGACGATCGCCAGCAGGACTTCCAGGCCGATCCACAGCAGGAAACCGATCAGCAGCGCCAGGCCGACGGCCAGGTTGCCGGCGTAGATCCAGCCGATGCCCAGGAAGCCGAACAGCCCGGGGATGATCTCCAGCAGCAGGGCGATCGAGCGATCGCGCGGGGCCGCTGCGGCATAGGCAGGGGCGGCGGCGCGCGGCGGGGGAGCACTGTACGGCGGCTGAACAGCCGCGGCCGGCTGGGCGGGCGGGTAGACCTCCGCCGCGCCGGGCAGGTAATCGGCCGGCACATCGGTGGACGGGGCCGGGCGCCACTCGCTGGCGGGCGTTTCCACCGGCTCCCCGGTCAGGTATTCCTGCGGCACGCCTGAGCCGGGGTCGGGCAGCGGGTCAGGGCGGGCGGGGGGGACCTCCGGCGGCGGCGGCAGGAAGTCTGCCGGAGGCAGGAAATCGGCCGGTACGTCCGGATTGAACGCGGTCGACGGCGGCAGGAAATCCGGCGGCGTATCTGCACCGGCAGGCGCAGGCGGCAGGTAGTCGGCCGGGATGTCCGGGTTAGCGGATTCGCCGGGCAGGTTGTTTTCTTCTTCAGGGATCTGCTGAGACATTTAAGATTCTCCCATATCTAAAACCTGGTTCGCCGGGCAAGCCGCCTGGCGGATGTGGATCGATCAGATACTTTATATACGCAGGATGCGGGGGATGGTCGCGCCGCCGGCGTGATCGATAGGTTGACCGGGGGAGCCGCCTGGCGGGCGGCTTACGGGGCGTCGCGCAGCAGGCGCGCCCGGGACGGCTGGCGCAGCTGGCGCAGCGCCTTGCCCTCGATCTGGCGGATGCGTTCGCGGGTCAGGCCGAACTTCTGGCCGACCTCCTCCAGGGTGTAGGCCCGGTCGTGCCCCAGGCCAAAGCGCAGGCGCAGCACGCGCGCCTCGCGCGGGGTCAGCGTAGCCAGCACCTGGTCGACGCGCTCGCGCAGCATGTTCTCGTAGGCGGCCTGCGCCGGGGTGGGAGCGCTGGGGTCCTCCACGTACATGCCCAGCTCGCTGTCGTCTTCGTCGCCCACCGGGCTTTCCAGCGAAAGCGGGGTTTGCGCCACCTGCTGAACCCAGTGCAGCCGGGTAAGCTCCACCCCCAGCGCTTCGGCCAGCTCGCCGTCGCTGGGGGCGCGCCCCAGGCGCTGCTCCAATTCCTGGCTGGTGCGATAGAAGGCCCGAATCTGGTCGGACATGTGCGCCGGGACGCGGATCGTGCGGCCCTGGTCGGCGACTGCCCGGCTCACCGCCTGGCGGATCCACCAGGTGGCGTAGGTAGAAAAGCGGAAGCCGCGCTGGTGTTCAAACTTTTCCACCGCCCGGATCAGCCCCAGGTTGCCCTCCTGAATCAGGTCCAGGAATGGCACGCCGCGCCCGGTATAGCGGCGGGCGATGCTGACCACCAGGCGGGTGTTGGCCTTGATCAGCGCGTCGCGCGCCAGCCGCCCGTCGTGCAGCTCGCTTTCCAGCGCCCGGCGGCGCTCCGGGTCACGCTCATTGGCGCGGTTCAACTCGCGGGCTGCCAGGCGGGCGCGCGCCACGCGCTCTGCCAGCCCCAGCTCTTCTTCGATGCTGAGCAGCGGGGTGAGCGACATCTCGCGCAGGTACAGGCTGGTGGCGTCATCGCCGGGCAGGATCGACAGCTCTCCGGCTGGCCCGTCATCGCCGGCGGGCAGGTCGCCGCCCTCCCCGGGCAGGCTCAGGCGCAGGCCGCGCCGGCGCAGCGCGCCGACCACCTGGGCCAGCAGTTCGGGGCTGTCGGCTGCCTGGGGGAACACCTCCAGCAGGTCATCCAACAGCACATCCTGGCCGCGCTGCGCCGCCTGGTCGATCAGCTGCTGAAGCTCCTGCAGTGGGGGGACTGGCAAAGAAGCCCTGCTTATCCGCCGGCTCAGGCTTCGCCGGCGTCTTCGGGGTGCTGGTGCGGGTTCGTGTTCAGGTTCTCGCCGCACACCAGGCACAGGCCCAGGCAGTCCTCCCGGCAGACTGGGCTGATGGGCAGGGCCAGCAGCAGCTCCTCACGGATGATCGGGGCCAGGTTAATCTTGCCGGTTTCCGGGACACGCAGCCCAGATTCGGTAACTGAGTCTGGCGTAAAAGCGTAAAGGTCTGTAAAATCGGCTTCCAGACGCTGTGGAAATGCTTCCAGGCAGCGCACGCATTCGGCGGGCACGTCGGCGCTCACGGTGACCTGCACCAGCAGTCCCTGGGCGGTGCGGGTGACGCGGGCTGCGCCGTTCATGTTTTCGAGTTCCAGATCGGGTGGGATGCGGATTTTCTCCGCTTCCAATGGGAATTCCCGGCTGTAGCCGATCGTTTCGTGGATAATAAAGCCGACATTTAAGCGCAGGAGGTCGTTTGCTTCGATCATGCGCCGATTATAACATGCGCCGCCAGGCGGGACCAATGCTGTATTAGGAGTAAATATGTCTAGAATACTGATCGCAACCAATAACCGGGGCAAGCTGGTTGAATTCCAGGCGCTGCTGGGCGACCTGGGCGCAGCGCTGGTGCTGCCGCACGACCTGGGGCTGGCGCTGGACGTGGCAGAGACCGGCAGCACGTATGCCGAGAATGCGGCCCTGAAAGCAGAATCGTTTGCGCGCCACAGCGGTCTGCCGGCGCTGGCCGATGATTCGGGGCTGGAGGTGGACGCGCTGGACGGGCAGCCGGGGCTGCACTCGGCCCGCTTCGCCCCCTGGGCGGGCGCTACCGATGTCGACCGCCGCCGCCTGCTGCTGCAAAGGCTGGTCGAAAGCGGCCGGCCGCGCCCCTGGACGGCGCGCTTCCGCTGCGTGGTGGCGTTGTCCACCCCCCAGGGACAGCTGTGGTTCTCGGAGGGCGTGTGCCCGGGCGAGATCCTGCCCGAAGAGCGCGGCGCAAACGGCTTTGGCTACGACGCGCTGTTCCTGCTGCCCGAGTTGGGTCGCACGATGGCCGAGCTGGAGATGGAGCAGAAAAACCGCCTCAGCCACCGGGCGCGCGCCGTACTGGG
>JBJSYW010000071.1:0-2640 GCA_046089985.1 Chloroflexota bacterium | reverse complement strand
GGAGAGGTTGTTGAAAGCGGCGTTGAAGGCGCGGCCGTTATCGGTGCGCACCATACGCACGATCAGCGAGTCGACGCTGCGCAGCTGCTGCGGGATGCTGAAGGTCTTGCGGAAGCCGCCGTCGTCGTTAGCGCCGAGGGTGAAGCTGGTGATGAAGTAAAACGGGCCGCCGGTGGAGGGGCCGATCTGCACGTTAATCGGCACGCCCAGCGGGAAATTCATGCCACCGACGGTGACCTCCTGGCTGGGGGTTACGCTCTCGACGAAGATATCCGGCCGTCCATCCGGCTGGTCGCCGCCGCCCGGCTGGACGCACAGCAGCTGCCCGGGGAAGATCAGGTCGGCGTCGGGCAGGTCGTTCAGGTCGAGCAGGTCGCGCACCGACAGGTTGTTGCGGCGGGCGATTTGGGCCAGCGTATCGCCGCGGCGCACCACGTAGAACAGGGCGCAGTTGGGATCCGGCTCGCCGCCGCCGCGGGCGTTATTGAAGAAGGTCGAGATGGAGATGCCATAGGCGGCGTTAAACAGGCGGATGCGGATGCGCCCGGCGTCGGCTAACCGGCGCGGGATGTCAAAGCGCTGGCGGAAGCTGCCATCGGCTGGGGTGACGAAGCCGGTCAGCACGTACAGGCTGGGGTTGCGAACATCCAGGGCCAGCATTTGCACCGTGAAGGGGGTGTTGGGCGGGAAATCCACCCCGCGCAGAATGACGCTGCGACCGGGATCCACATCCACCACACGCACGCCGGGATATCCGGGCCAACCCTGCCAGCCGGTGGGGGGCAGGGGCGCCCAGGTGGGGGCGGCGGTGACGGTGGGGCCGGCAGTAGGCTGACCGCCGGTTTGCGGCAGGCCCTGGAAGCCCTGGTGTGACAGGCACAGCACCATCCCCGGCAGGGCCGGCGCTGAGCGCAGCAGCGGGTTCAGGGTCACCAGTTGGTCCTGGGTCAGGTTAAACAGGCGGCCCAGGCTCTCGATGGTGTCGCCGGGCTGGATCGCATACAGGAAGGTACAGCGGTCATATGGGTCGGCCGGGTCGATGGTGGGGACAGCCGTCTGAGCGCCCGGCTGCACCAGCGGCGCAGGGGTTTGCGTGGCCTGCTGCAGCGCAGGGGCAGCGGTGGCGGCCCGTCCGGCGCCGGGCAAGAAGGCTGCCGACGCCAGCAGCGCAGCCAGCACCAGCAGACCGGAGATTAATTTCGCAGTTTTCGATCGCATCACAGGTAACCTCCTTAAAGATTTCCTTATCCCTCTTATATAGCCCAAAACGAGAAGCGTTTTAATGGGGATAAATCCTATCGTGATCTAAGGAGTTCCCCCGGGCTTAGGTTATACTGGGGCGGTTGCGCGTACAAAATCAAACTGGGAGGGTGAAATGCCGTCTTATCTGTACACCGTGCTGCATCCGGAGATCTACCACGGACGGCGCGCCCAGGCGCCGTTCTTTGAAGGCTGGTACTTCAAGTTGGTTAGCGCTGACGAGCGCGTCAAGCTGGCGGTGATCCCCGGGGTGATCCTGGGCGAGCACGGGCATGCGTTCATCCAGGTGCTGGACGGCGCCGGCGGCGAGAGCGCTTACTATCGCTTTGGGCTGGACGAACTGCGCGCGGCAGAGCAGCACTTTGAGCTATGGATCGGCGAGAACCACTTCTCCCTGACCGGGATGCAGCTTGCGCTGGACCGCCACCCGCAGGCGCAGGATGGGCTGCTCGCCCCGGACCGGCGGCTGGCGTTGCACGGGCAGGTGCAGTTCGGCCCGCCGGCGCCCTGGCCGGTCAGCCTGGGGTCGCCGGGGATCATGGGGCCGTATGCCTGGGCGCCGGCGATGGAGTGCTACCACGGCGTGCTGAGCTTTGATCATACGCTGCGGGGCCGGCTGGCGCTGGACGACGAGGCGGTCGATTTCGACGATGGGCGCGGGTATATCGAGAAGGATTGGGGGCGTTCTTTCCCGCAAGCCTGGGTCTGGCTGCAGAGCAATCACTTCCATGCGCCTGCCCAGGCGGGTGGCCCGGTGGGCGGCGGCCCGGGCGGAACATGCCTGACCGGTTCGATCGCCATCATCCCCTGGCGCGGGCGCAGCTTCAATGGGTTTATCGTGGGTCTGTGGCATGCCGGGCAGTTATACCGCTTCGCCAGCTACACCGGCGCGCAGGTCGAGCGCCTGCAGATCGACGAGCAGCAGGTGCGCTGGACGCTGCGCGACCGGCGGCTGCGGCTGGAGCTGACCGCCCGGCGCAGCCGGGCCGGTCTGCTGCTGGGCCCTGAGCCGCTGGAGATGGGCAAGCGGGTGCTGGAATCGCTCTCGGCGCAGGTGGAAGTGCGCCTGAGCCGGTTGGATGGGCGAGTGATCTTTGAGGGCAGTGGGCGGCATGCCGGGCTGGAAGTATACGACGCCCAGCGGCTGGTTTGATTGGGGTGGTTTGAGCGGATAAAAACGAGGCGCCGCTGGGGCGCCTCGTCGTTTACTTACTGTGAGCTATTTTCTGGCAGGCACGGGGCGATTTAGTAATCGCCGCCTCGATCGCCGCGACCACCACTGCGATTTCCGCCGCCGTAGCCGCCGCGGTTGCCACCGCCGCCGCCGCCCCCATAGCCACCGCGACCACCACCGCCGCCGTAGCCACCACCGCCGCCGCC
>JBJSYW010000070.1:0-6806 GCA_046089985.1 Chloroflexota bacterium | reverse complement strand
CCGGTACAGGTCGGGCAGGTCCACTCCTTGCTCCATCAGGCCGGCAGCCAGCCGCAGGGCATTTGGGGTTACATTTGATGTCCGAAAACCGATCGTGTCGGTGATCAGTCCGGTGACCAGCGCAGCCGCCACATCCGGGTTCATCGGCAGCTGCAGCCGCCCGATAATCCCTGCCACGATCTCAGCCGTGGCTACCGCCTGTATGTCTACCAGGTTGAGTGCGGCAAAGTTCAGGTTTGTCGGATGATGGTCAATGTTCACATCCGGGCTGCCACGCCCGGTCAGCACCCCTCCGGTTCGTTCCAGGTCCGAGCAGTCGACCACGCACACCAGATCAAAAGCCTGCCCCTTGGGCCGGCTGGTCACCTGCCCGGCGCCAGGCAGATGGCGAAGGCTGGACGGTACCCCGTCTTCCGAGATCATCTCGACCTGCCTGCCGGACGCCTGTAGAGCCAGTCCCCAACCCAGCAGCGACCCGATCGCATCGCCATCCGGGCGGATGTGCGAAACGACCAGGACGCGTTGGGCCTGCTCCAGGCGCCCAGCCAGTTGATCGATCAGCGCCCCGTCAAGCGGCACCGCCGGCCTCCTCATCCTCATCCACATCATTTTGGGCTTCGCCGGCCTGCTCCCCGGCAGGCTGGTCGCCGGCGCTTTGCTGGCGCAGGCGGTCCTCTTCGTGCATCTGAGTGAAGAGTTGTTCGATCCGTTCGGCTTTTTCGAAGGTCGCATCCCAATGGAAACGCAGCCGCGGGAAAACCCGCAGCTCGATGCGTTGGGCCAACTCGCGGCGCAAGAAGCTGTTGGCGTGCACCAGCCCTTCTTTAATCTCGGGCCAGCGCTCGCTGCCCTCGATCACCGAGACATACACCTCGGCATAGGCCAGCTCCCGGTCCACGTCCACCCCGGTGACGGTCACCCCGCCCAGGCGTGGATCGGAAACCTCCTGCAACAGCAGCAGAGACAGCTCCTCGCGGATGCGCTCCCCAATGCGTTCTGCACGTAACTTTGATACCAACGTCTACCCCTTACGCGACGGCGACTTTTTCCACAAGATAGCATTCCAGCCGATCACCCGGCTGAAGTTCATCGAAGTTCTTAATGCCGATGCCACAGTCGAAACCGGTGCGCACTTCGCGCACGTCTTCGGTCAGGTGCTTGAGCGAGCTGATCGAGCCTTCATGCAGCACCTGTCCATTGCGCGTCACGCGGATGCGTGCGTTGCGCCGGATCTCGCCATCAGTGACGCGGCAGCCGGCAATGTTCCCAACCTTAGAAATGTGGAACACCTGGCGCACATCGGCATGCCCAATGACCGTTTCTTTTTCCTCCGGCTCGAGCATACCCTTAAGGGCTTTCTCGATATCCTCGGTTAGACGGTAAATAATATCATAGATTCGGATCGACACACCTTCCGCTTCCGCAAGGCGTCGGGCGGCCGAGTCAGGCTGCACGTCGAAGCCGATGATGATCGCCTTCGAAGCGGAGGCCAGCATCACGTCGTTTTCGCCGATGTTGCCGGTTTCGGCGTACAGGATGTTGATCTTGATATCGCCCTTGCTCATATCGTTCAGCGACGACACGATCGGCTCGAGCGAGCCCTGCACATCGGCCTTGACGATCAGACGCAGCTCGCGCACTTCGCCGGCCTGGTAGCGCTCAAACAGCTGCTCAAGCGTGACGCTGCTCTTGCTGGCCGCGGCGGCTTGGGCGGCGGTCTGCTGGCGCTGGTAGACGATCTCACGGGCGTCCTTCTCGCTGGGCACCACCTGGAAGATATCGCCGGCGCTGGGCACATCGTTCAGGCCCATCACCGATACCGGTGTAGCCGGGGGGGCTTTCTGCAGCCGCCGGCCGCGGTAGTCGAACATGGCCTTCAGCTTGCCATGCGCCGTACCCGCCACCACCACATCGCCCAGCTTCAGCGTGCCGTTCTGCACCAGCAGGGTCGACATCACGCCCTTGGCCCGGTCGCGCTCGGCTTCGATCACCGTGCCCAGCACCTTGCCCTTCGAGTTGGCCTTGATCTCCATGCTGTCGGCCACCAGCAGGATCGCCTCCAGCAGGTCTTCCAGGCCCAGGCGCTTCTTGGCCGAGATCGGCACCACCATCGTATCGCCGTCCCAATCATCGGGCACCAGGCCGGCTTCGGCCAACTGCTGGCGCACCTTATCCCGGTCGGCGTTGGGTTTGTCGATCTTGTTCATCGCCACGATGATCGGCACGCGGGCCGCCTTGGCGTGGGCAATGGCTTCTTTCGTTTGCGGCATAACGCCGTCGTCGGCTGCCACCACCAGGATAACGATATCCGCCCCCTGCGCCCCGCGCGCCCGCATGGCAGTGAACGCCGCGTGGCCCGGGGTGTCGAGGAAAGTGATCGTCTGGCCCTTCAGTTCGATCTGGTATGCGCCGATGTGCTGGGTGATGCCGCCGGCCTCGCCTTCCGCCACCTTGGTTTGGCGGATCGCGTCCAGCAGGCTGGTCTTGCCATGGTCAACATGCCCGAGGATAGTCACCACCGGCGGGCGGGTGGACAGGTCTTTCGGATCTTCCCCGGCGATCGTGCGCCGCCAGAGCGGGATCTCGCCCTTCTCTTCCTGTGCTTCCTGCGCCTGCTCGAGCGTGGCTTCGTAGCCCATCTCGGCCGCCACGATGGCGGCGGTATCGAAATCGATCTGCTGATTGATGTTGGCCATCACACCGTTGGCCATCAGGCTTTTGATGATTTCGATCGGGCTCGACTGGATGGCTTGCGCCAGGTCTCTGACCGTAATGCTCTGGGGCAGTTCAATTGTCTTGGTGCGATGCCCGGTATCGGTACTCATGGGACACCTCCTATAAAGGTAACGATTATCCGTGCCCCGATGAGCGAAACAGGCAGATCGCCAGGCTGGCGGTGCTCGCTAACGGTTCATAGCAGGCCGGATGGTACTTCGATTCCAGCACGGGCTTTCACCCGTCTGGTCCGCTGTGCTGGCTGCATGCTCCTTATCAGAAAACTGTTGGCCGCCCGCAGTGCTGCGGGTGGCGAAACCGCTTTCTTCATCTCCCTAGCCGGCATGGTCTTCGCCCCCGGCTTCAGGCTGCTCATCGGGAAGTCGCTCCATCCAGGTCTTCAAGATCTTGCGGTCCTCATCCGAAAGCTCGGTCTTCAGTGCATGCGCCAGCCCACCTTTCAGGCCTCGTTCCCAGCAAGAGCGCCGGTCGTGCAGGTAAGCGCCCCGCCCGGCCAGCTTCCCACTGGGATCAACCTGGATCCCCTGCTCCAGGCGCACGATGCGGACCAACGTGCGCTTCGGCAAGACCTCCCGGCAGCCCACACAAGTTCGCTGGGGCACATGTTTTCTGCGGACCTGTTTCTGTTTGGCCATGGTTATTAAGCCAGGCGGCGCTACCAGGTCTCTTCCGTCCAATCCTCGGTGCCGCGCTTGCGCTTCTTCTTCACTACCATCGCATCGCGGTCGGGATCATAGGTCATCTCGACAAACTTCTTCTTCGATTTCTTCTTCTTCTTCTTATCGTCGGTCTCGTCTTCGGTCTCTTCCTCAGTCGATTCCGTTTCAGATTCGGTGCGCATCGCAAACAGCTCGTCGAAGCTGCCGGCCTCTTCGTCTTCCGGTTGGGCCGGGGTTTCAGACACGCCGGCTGGCGTTTCCACCACCGGCTCCAACTCGGCCGCCGCTTCGACGACCGCTTCCGCCTCGACCGGCAGGGGCTCTTCGACCACCTCGGCCGCCGGTTCAGCGGCCGGTTCGGTAGCCGGTTCGGCCGCCGGTTCGGGCTGCTCTGCTTCCGCTTCCGCTTCCACCTCAACCGGAGCGGCCTGCGCCTCAACCGGTTCCGGCTCCGGCTCGGCCGGCGGAACTAGCTTCTCAGCGGCCCGATCCAGCGCCGTCTGCAACTCGATCATTGCCTTCGGGCCCATGCCGCTCAGCTTCAAGATCGCATCCGGGTCCACCTTCATCTGCAGCATCACGTCGCCCAGCGTCTGCATGCCGGTCTCGCTGATCACCGCGAACACCCGGTCAGAGATCTCAAACTTCTCGATTGGCACTTCAAAGGCAGACGCCGGCACCTGGGCGCGAGCGTTCTTGAAGCGCTCTTCCTCGGCGCGCACATCCTCACGCCGCTGGCGCATCACACCGCGCTCCACCCGGTCGACAAACTGGGTCAGCACGTGGTACTCTTCGGGGGTCACCGGGCGGCCTTCGGCTTTCTTAGCCAGCACCGCTTCCACCTGCGGGATAGTGTCTTTCTCAAACGGCTGCACCACGGCGTATTCGGGGTCGCTCAGCAGCTTGTTCAGCGCGTCCGAAGAAGCTTCCGGCAGGCTCTTAATATCGATCTTCCAGGCGGTCAGCTTGGCCGCCAGGCGGGCATTTTGGCCGTCACGGCCAATCGCCAGGCTGAGCTGGTCTTCCGGGACCACCACGGTGGCGGTCTTGACGCCGCGCACCTGGTCGTTCAGGTAGACACCGGAAACACGCGCCGGGCTGAGCGCTTTGGCGATATACACCGCCGGGTCCTGGCTCCACTCGATCACGTCGATCTTCTCGTCGTTCAGCTCGCGCACAATCGCCTGGATGCGCACGCCGCGGATGCCGACGCAGGCGCCCACCGGGTCGACCCCGGTCTGCAGCGCAGCCACCGCCACCTTCGAGCGCTGGCCTGGCTCGCGGGCGATCGAGCGGATTTCGACCATGCCGTGGTAAATCTCGGGCACTTCGTTCTCGAGCAGGCGGCGCAGGAAATTGCGGTGCGCGCGTGACAGGATGATCTGCGGGCCGCGCGGGCTGGTCTTGACCTCCAGCAGCAGCGCTCTGGCCCGGTCGTGCACACGGAAGCGCTCACCGGGGATCATCTGGTTGCGCGGCATCACGCCTTCGGCCTTCATTTCCATCCCCAGCGTGACGCCCTGGGCGTTGACCGCCTGTACCACGCCGCTGATGATCTCGCCCATCTGCTTGCCAAAATAGCGGGTCTGGTTTTCGCGCTCGGCCTCGCGAATGCGCTGCTGGATCACCTGGCGGGCGGTCTGGGCAGCCACGCGGCCGAAGTTGCGTGGGGTGGATTCGACCACCACCATGCTGCCCAGCGCAGCGTCTTTATCCACCTTCTGGGCATCCTTAAGCGCCACTTCGGTGCGCTCATCTTCCACCGATTCGACCACTTCCTTCTCGGCGTAGATGGTAACTTTCCCGTTCTCAATATCGATCACGGCATCAACATGCTGGGCGTTAGAGGCGTTGACATGCCGGCGGTAGGCTGATGCCAGGGCGGCCTGCAATGCATCGACCACCACTTCCTTGGGCAGTCCCTTCTCCTCCAGGACTTCGTTGAATGCCAAAGCAAATTCGTTCTTCATGACCTTCTCTATCTCCAGCACACTTGCGGGCAACCAGGGTTGCGCCTGTTCCGGCTCGCTTTTGGGCAAAAATCTGGTCTTACAAGCAGAAAAGTGGGGGGCGCCCACTTTTCAACGACGATCAGTATAATACCTACAATAAAGCATCATGATTTTAACATAGAAGTAAAGCGATGGCAAGCCTTTCGCCGCCCGACGCGGCGCAAATCTGAGAGCATCTTAATCCTTGATGCGCTTCTCCATCCGCCAGGCCGGTTCGTGCACGTCATGACGCAGGTTGTCGTCGTCCATATAATACCAGCGCCCCGGCTCATCGGCCACCACCTGGTAGCCGTGGCGCTCATAGAAACGGCGCGCGTCCGGGTTCTCCCGGGCTACATTCAACGTGGCCCAATAAAAGCGCCGCCGCTGCAGATCGCCCTCAACCGTCGCCAGCATGCGCCCGCCCAACCCCTGGCTGCGATAGAGCGCCTGGATGCGGAAGCCATAGATATAGGCGCGGATGGCGCCGTCGGCCAACTCTTTGCGGGCGCTGTCTAACTGCACAAATACCTGCCCGATCACCCCCGCCGGCGGCAGTTCGGCCACCCACATCACCGCTCGCCCCATGCAGGCGCCCTGGTAAATCTCTCGGTACAGGCGGCGGAAATGGCGGTACTCGCCCCCCCACTCCAGCGCCGGCAGGTCATCGGCGCGCAGTTGGCGGATCATGGCCTGAGATTGGACTTCGCTGGTCATCGGCTGCCTGTGCTCCTACTGCCCGGCTGCTTCCGCCTGGATCAGCCGTTCGAGCTGCGCCTGCTCATCTTCCGGCGTAGACAGCTCGCCGTCCAGCCAGGCGCGGCGCAGTTCGCCCAAAATGCGCCGGTAGGCCGGGCCGGGTGGAATCCCCATGCGCTTCAGGGCAAACCCATCCACGCGCGCGTGAACGTGCCGCCAGCGCATGGCGTACTCGCGCAGCACGCCTTTCAGCTGGGCGTCCGAACTGGCCAGGTAGACCGCGCAGCGCGCCAGCGGGGCCAGGTCTTCCAGCCGGCGGGTGGCCTGCCCGGGGGTCAGCCCCACCAGGCTGCGCCGCTCCTGCCACAGCTCGCCGGCCTGGCGCACGGCCTCGGCCAGCTCAACCGGCAGCTTCAAGCGGTGCGCCACCCCATCGGCTGTCTCCCGCGGCAGGTTGATCAACAGCAGCAGGTAGCCAAGCTGCTGGCGGACCAGGCTGCGGTCGCCTTCCAGCTCCCACTCGGGGCCGGGGTCCAGCGCAGGCAGAGCTTCAATGCGGGCATACAACCAATCATCCCAGGCCAGCCCGGGGTGGATGGCTTTCAACAGCTCCAGCTCATCCAGGCGGGCGAAGATCTGCGGGGCAAAGCGGCTGGTGAGGATGTGGTTCAGTTCGTGGCGCACCCGGTCGCCCGACAGGCGCTCAATCATCGGGCGGGCC
>JBJSYW010000069.1:0-3687 GCA_046089985.1 Chloroflexota bacterium | reverse complement strand
CCATCATCACCGCCATCGTCTCGCCGATGGTGCGCCCGATGCCCAGCATGATGGCGGTGATCACCCCGCTGCGGGCCGCCGGCAGCGTGACGTGCCAGATGGTCTGCCAGTGGGTTACCCCCAGCGCCAGCGATGCGTCGCGGTAGGCGCGTGGCACTGCGTCCAGCGCATCCTCCGCCACCGAGACGATCGTCGGCAGCGAAACCGCCGCCAGCAGCAGCGAGCCGGACAGGGCGGTCAGCCCGGTGGGCAGGTTGAGCGTCTCGCGCAGGTAGTGCGACAGCACCAGGATGCCCAGGAAGCCTAACACCACCGAGGGGATGCCCGCCAGCACTTCCACCAGCGGCTTCAGCAGCTCGCGCGCCCAGCGCGGCGCGATCTCAGCGATGTAGATCGCTGTGCCCAGGCCTACCGGCACCGCAATCAGCGTTGCGCCCAGCGTGACGATCAGCGAGCCGCCCAACAGCGGCAGGATGCCGTAGTGCCCCTCGATCGGGTACCAGCGGGTGCTGAACAGCGTCCCCAACGGGACTTCCCACAGCGTGGGCAGGCTCTCCTTGAACAGGAAGTAGAAGATCAGCACCACGAACACAATCGCCGAATAGCCGGAGATGCGGATCAGGCGCGTAATCAGGGCGTCTTTCCAATCGATGCTGGCGGTATTTTCCATAAGGTCCGTTCCTGCCTACTTGACCGGCACAAAGCCCAGCTCGGCCACGATCTGCTGCGCCTCGGGGGTCAGGATCCACTCCAGGTACGCGGCAATCGCCCCCTGCGGTTCGCCGGCAGTATACATATACAGGTCGCGTGCGATGGGGTAGCTCTTGTCGTTCACGGTTTCGATGGAGGGCAGCACATATGGCAGACCTTCGCCTTCGCTGACCGCCACCATCTTCACCGCCGGGGTGATGTAGCCCAGCCCATCATAGCCGATGGCGTTGGGGTTGTCGCCGCACTCGGCGGTGATGCCTTCCGAGGACGGCAGCAGCAGCGTATAGGGCGAGAACAGGGTCTTGTTCTTCGAATCGCCCAGCCGCACCACGCGCTCCAGGAAATATACGTGCGTACCCGAGTTGGTTTCGCGCGATAGGCGTACGATCGGCCGGTCTTCCCCGCCCACCTGGCTCCAGTTATCGATTTTGCCGCTGTAGATATCGGAGATCTGCTGCAGGGTCAGCTGCTGGACCGGGTTATCGGGGTGGACGATCACGGCGATGGCGTCGCGGGCGATGATGAACTCCAGCGGTTCGACTCCGTTCTTCTCGGCGTCGGCTTTTTCTTCATCCTTGATTCGCCGGGAAGCGTTGGCCAGGTCCACTGTGCCGTTGATCAAGGCGGCGATGCCGGTGCCCGACCCGCCCCCGGTGACCGAGATGCTCACCTCTGGGTGGACGGTCTGGTAGCGCTCGGCCCAGGCCAGCGCCAGGTTGACGATCGTATCAGAGCCTTTGTTTTGGATAAACGCCGATCCGCCCGCCTGACCGGCGCTGCTCCCCGCTTGGGATCGGGCACGGCACCCGCCCAACAGCAGAGAAAATGAGAGCAGGGTGAGCACGAATTTTGTTTTCATCGCCCGGATTATAGCCGTAAAACAGGCCGGTTACAAGGTAACCGGGATCGGCTACAATCGGGTAAAATTCAGCCATGAATACCCCCCCTGCCATCATTGAAGTCCGCTGGCTGGACTTTTATTACGGCCAATCTCAGGCGCTGCGCCAGATCGAGATGAGCATCCAGCCGAACCAGGTCACTGCGCTGATCGGGCCGTCTGGCTGCGGTAAGTCGACCTTCCTGCGCTGCCTGAACCGCATGAACGATACCATCGCCGGGACGCGCGTGGTGGGGCAGATCCTGCTCCACGAGCGCAACATCTATGACCCATCGGTCGACCTGGCCGACCTGCGCCGGCGGGTGGGGATGGTCTTTCAGCGGCCCAACCCGTTCCCCAAGTCGATCTATGACAACGTGGTCTTTGGACCGCGCCTGCTCGGGCTGGCATCCGGGCGGGCCGAGCTGGATTCGCTGGTCGAGCGCAGCCTGGCGCGGGTGGGGTTGTGGAACGAGTTGAAAGATCACCTGAACGAAGACGCCCTGGGCCTTTCAAACGGCCAGCAGCAGAGCCTGTGCCTGGCGCGCGTCCTGGCAGTCGAGCCAGAGATCATTCTGATGGATGAGCCGGCTTCTGCCCTGGACCCGATCGCTACTGCCCGCCTGGAAGAGCTGATCGCCGAGTTGAAATCTTCCTATACGATCGTGATTGTCACCCACAATATGCAGCAGGCGGCGCGCATCTCCGATGAGACCGGCTTCTTCTGGCTGGGAGAGCTGATCGAGTTCGCTCCAACCAGCCAGATGTTCACCCGCCCGAAGAAAGAATTGACCGAGACCTATATCACCGGGCGCATGGGCTGAACCGGCCGCCGCCGGGATAACCGCTTTGTTTGTTCCTTAATGCATAGGAGATAGTTGATGACTCCAACCGCTTTTGACCGTGAGTTTCAGTTTATCGGCGACGATCTGGTGCAGATGAGCCGCCTGGTGGAAGACGCCATCGAGCAGTCGATCCAGGCCCTGCTGGATCGCAACCTGGCGCTGGCCAACCAGGTGATCGCCAATGATGTGAAGGTGAATGAGCTGCGCTTCAAGCTGGAAGAAGCCTGCCTGACCCTGATCGCCACCCGCCAGCCGATCGCCGGCGACCTGCGCGCCGTGGTGGCGGCGATGCACATCATCGACGAACTGGAGCGCATGGGCGACCACGCCGCCGGGATTGCCAAGACGGTGGTCCTGATGAGCGACGAGCCGCTGTTGAAGACGATCAAGAAGATCCCGCGCATGGCCGAGCTGAGCCGCAAGATGCTGGCCGAGTGCATCCAGGCCTTTATGGCCCGCGACGCCGGCTGGGCGCGCCAGATTGCCGCCCAGGACGCCGAGATGGATCAGATGTACCGCAGTGTATTTGAAAAGCTGGTGGAAGTGATGGCCGAAAACAAGAAGCTGGTCACCCCGGCTACATACCTGATGTGGTGCGCCCACAACCTGGAGCGTATCGCTGACCGGGTTACCAACATTGCCGAGCGGGTGATCTTTATGGCCACCGGCGACCTGCGCGAGCTGAATGCCTGAGATCACTCCCGGCCTGCCGCCGGACCGCCGGCCGCAGACCGAGCCGAACGCGCCTGCCGCCGGTGCGCCCGGCAGCGGGACCGCGCGCCTAGACGCCGAGCTTCTCTGCCAGGGCGCTGTCCGACGGCTCTACCAACACGCTGCCGTCGGGGAAAACCACGGTTGGCACGCTGCGGTTGCCACGGTTGATCTGCAGTACATAGGCTTCGGCCTGCCGGTCTTTATCGATGTTGATCCACTGGTATGGGACGGCGTGCCGCTCCAGAAACTTGCGCGTGCGGCGGCAGTCGAAACACCAATCGGTTGCATAGATCGTAATGGTTGATTCAGACATGAGTACGCATCCACTTCCACTTGAATGGTTTATCGGTACGATGGGTTTTAGCTATGAAGATTGGGCCGGTGTGTTCTATCCTGCCGGGGCCAAAACGGTTAGCTTCTTGCCCTATTATAGCCGGATTTTTAATGCGGTCGAGATTGACTCGACTTTTTATGGTACGCCGCGCCACAGCACGGTCGAGCGCTGGGCGGCGGCCGCGCCGGACGATTTCCGCTTTTGCC
>JBJSYW010000068.1:0-11569 GCA_046089985.1 Chloroflexota bacterium | reverse complement strand
TCACCTGGATCGTGCCGCCCAGCGCCATCACCGCCGCCGGCAGGTCGCCGGCCGGGTCGTTCTGGGCCAGCGCGCCACCCAGCGTGCTCATGTTGCGCACCTGCGGGTCGCCCACGCTGCGCGCCGCATCCGCCAGCGCGGTATAGCGGGTAAGGATGCGGGTGTGCTCGGCGATCTCGCTGCAGGTGGCCAATGCGCCGATCGTGATCCCGGGCAGGCCGGCGTTCGACCCGCTCAGGTCGATCACCATAGTGGCCTTGGCGGCCGCCTGGGCCGGCTCCGGGTCGGCGGCGTGCGCCGGCAGGCTGATCGCCTTCAGCGCGCCCAACCGGCGCAGGTCCACCAGCAGGGCGGGCGATTTGCGGTTGAACTTCAGGTCCACCACCAGGCTCTGCCCGCCGGCCAGCGGGCGCGCGGTGGGGTTGCGGCTGAGCAGCGCCACGGCTTCGTCCAGCGTGGCGGGTGAAGCATACTCAAAAGAGGGCGTATTCATGCTTGGGTCTCCAGATCCGCCGCGCCTAACGGCGGGCCATCGCACGCCAGACCTTCTCGGGGGTCAGCGGCAGGTCGATGTGCTCTACGCCCAGGTCGGCCAGCGCGTCGCAGACTGCGTTGCCGATCGCCGCCGGAGCGCCCACTGTGCCCACCTCGCCGGCGCCCTTGGCGCCCAGCTGGGTGTGCGGGGTGGGGTGGGTCAGATAGGCCAGTTCAAAGTTCGGCAGCCCACCGGCGCGCGGCAGGGGGTACTCGTCAAACGAGGCGGTCAGCAGCTGCCCGTCGGCGGTGTAGACCGCCTCCTCCAGCAGCGCCTCGCCGATGCCGAAGGCGATCGCCCCGTGCATCTGCCCGTCCAGCACCATCGTGTTGCCCTGCACGCCCACGTCAGACACCAGCACATAGCGTTTGACGTCGACATGCCCGGTCTGCGGGTCCACTTCCACCAGCGCGGCGTTGGCGCCGTAGGGGAAGTTGAAACCCGGCGGGTCCAGGAAGGTGGTCACCTCCAGGCTCGGCTCCATCCCGGGCGGCGTGTCCCAGGAGTAATACAGCGCCAGGCTGATCTCTTGCAGCGTCATGGATTGCTCCGGTCCCGCCAGCGAAATCACCTTGCCGTCCTGGTAGGCCACCTGGCCCTCGGGCAGGCCGAACTTGTGCGCCGCGTATTGCACCGCCTTGGCGCGGATCTTCTGCGCCGCTACCTGCACTGCCGCCCCGCCCACGCTGAACGAGCGGCTGCCGTAGCTGCCCTGCCCAAAGGGCACCTCGCGGGTGTCGGAGTGGATCACCTTGATCAGGCCCACCTCCACGCCCAGTTCTTCGGCGGCCACCTGAGCAAAGGTCGTCTCGTGCGACTGCCCGTGCGGGGTGGAGCCGATGGTGACGCTGATTTCGCCGGTGGGGTGGACGCGGATGTTGGCGCTCTCCCAGGTGCCGCCCAGCATGCCTTCCTTGGCCATGCGTGACGACGGCCCAACCCCGCTGACCGCCACAAAGCAGCCCAAGCCGATCCCCAGCCGTTTGCCGCGCGACAGCGCTTCGGCCTTCATCGCCGGCAGGTTCTGGTAGTCGATCATCTCCAGCGCTTTGGCCAGCGCGGCCGGGTAATCGCCCGAGTCGTAGGTCCAGCCCAGGCGGTTGTCGAAGGGCATCTGCTCGGGACGCACCATGTTCTGCATCCGCACCTCCGCCGGGTCCATCCCCACCTGGCGGGCGAACTGGTCCAGCATGCGCTCGAGCATCCAGGTCGCCTCGGCGCGCCCCGAACCGCGCTGCGCGCCGAGCGGGACGATGTTGGTGAAGGTGGCGTAGATCTCGCAGAACACGTTGGGGATGTCATACACCCCGCTGACGTTGCGTCCCACCATTGCCGTAGCCACCCCCGGCCCGATCGTCGACGGGTAAGCGCCCAGGTTGGCGTAGCCGGTGACGTACAGCCCGGTGATCTTGCCGTCGCGCGTGCCGGCCAGCGTGGCGTACAGGGTCTGGTCGCGGCCCTGCACGGTCGAGCGCATCAGCCCGGCCCGGTCGTCGACCCACTTGATCGGGCGGCCGAGCAGTTTCGCCAGGAACAGCGCCAGCGGCATATCCGGGTAGACGTAGCCCTTGGTGCCAAAGCTGCCGCCGATCTTGGGCGAGACCAGGCGGATCTTGTTATACGGGATGCCCAGGATGGCGAAGGCCAGCAGCAGGCGGTGGTTGTGCGGCGACTGCGATGTGGCGTACAGGGTGTACTCGTCTTTGCCGGGGTCGTACACGCCCAGCGCGGCGCGCGGCTCGATCGGGCTGTTGATCGTGCGTGGGATGCGGATCTTGCGCCGCACCACCACCTCGGCCCGGTCGATGGCTTGCAAGGCGGCGGTCTTATCGCCATATGGGATATAGGCGTTCAGGTTGTTGGGCACTTCGTCGTGCAGCAGCGGCGCGCCGTCTTTGACCGCCTCTTCGGCGCTGACCACCACCGGCAGCGGGTGGTAATCGACCTTGATCGCCTGCAGCGCGTCCTGCGCCTGGTAGGCGGTCTCGGCCACCACCACCGCCACCGGGTCGCCGGTGAAGCGCACCCGGTCTTTCGCCAGCACAAAACCGGCCCCCGGCATGCCCATCGGGTGGGAGGGGAAGTGGCTCTCGGCCCCACCCGGTACCCACACGCAGGGCAGCGGCATTACCTTGTTCTCCAGGTCGGCGGAGGTGATCACCCGCACCACGCCCGGCATTTTCTCGGCCGCGTAGGTGTCGATGTGGGTGATGCGCGCATGCGCGTACTTGCTGCGCAGGATCGCCATGTGCAGGGTGCCCGGCAGATGCAGGTCGGCGGTGAAATCGGCGTCGCCGCGCAGCATCTCGAGGTCTTCTTTGCGCTTGATGGGTTCGCCCAGGTACTTCTTGGTCATGGTGCGCTCCTGTGCCTACTTGGTGCCGGTGAAGTGGAAGTCGATCTTGCCGTCGCGCAGCACGAAGGTGTCATAAACCTTGACCACCCCGTGGTTGGACTTGACCGTGGCTTCGAACAGCACCGTGTTGTCGGTCTCGACGAACTTGTCGGTCGAGATCACTTCCTGGATCTTGACCCACTTCAGGTAATTGCGGAAGTGCTTCTTCAATTCATCCTTGCCGCGCACGGTCCACTCGGCGGCGGTCAGCGTGGCGCCGTCGTTGTAGTTGGTGTCCACCAACCCGTCGGCGTCGCCGCGCAGCAGGTATTCGACCTGCTGCTGGTAGAAGCGCTTGGCCGGGGTGTCGCAGATCATCTTGACCGGGCTGGTAGCCACCTCGATGGCGTACTGCACCGACTTGACCACGTTCTGGTAGCAGGTGCAGCGGCACAGCGTGCCTTCCAGTGCGCCGCGGATCTCGCTCTCCTCCGGGCAGGGGGTCTTCTTCAGCAGTTCGTGCATCGCCATCACCATCCCCTGCGTGCAGAAACCGCACTGCGTACCGTGGCGCTGCTGGAAGCCTTCCTGCAGCGTGGTCAGCTTGCCGTTTTTGGCAATCCCTTCCACGGTGGTGATCTCGGCCCCTTCCACCTGGGCCGCCAGCACCAGGCAGCTTTTCACCGACTTGCCGTTGACCAGCACGGTGCATGCGCCGCACTGACCGGTGTCACAGCCCACCTTGGTGCCGGTCAGGTCGAGCGAATCGCGCAGGAAATCGGACAGCAGCGTGCGCGGCTCGACCTCGGCGGTGTGCTCCTGGCTGTTGACAATCATCGAAATCTTCATCGGATGCTCCTTGGCGCACGCCTGGCGCCCGGTTCGATCTAGAGCTGGGCGAACCCGGGGGCGTATTTGAACGGCTCGACCGTGGCGTTGTAGTATTGGATCTCCAGGCCAAAGGCGTTGCGGTCGGTTGGGCGCACAATCCAGCGCTGGGTGGCGTCCATCGAGACGCGCTTGCTCTTCGGCGCCGGCGCTTCCCACCAGGAAGCCTGCCAGCCGACCAGGATATCGAGCACGAAGCACTCGCCATCCGGGGTGATCTTGACCTGGTTGACGAAGTGGTTCTCATCGAAGAACAGGTTGGTCACCCGGTCGTACCAAACCTTGAAGCTGGCGTGGTCCTTGATATCGCCATCGGGGAAGGCCATCACCAGGCCTTCGCTGGCCAGCAGCGGGTAGACCTGCTCGATCGGGAAGTGGAAGTCCAGCGCCTGGTACCAGGCGGCTACAAAAGCGCGGATCTGCTGATCGGAAACGGTAGACATAGAGAAATGCTCCTCAAGAATGGGTGAATTATTGCCCGCAAGTGGCTCCCACCCGCTCGGGGTGGGTGTCGCTTTCCAGCACCAGGTCGATCAGGAACGGGCCGGGGTGGGCCAGCATCTGCTCGATCGCCGGGGCGATCTCCCACGGCTTCTCAACCCGCACGGCCATTACGCCCATGCCCTGCGCCATTTCGCAGAACTTCAGCGGCGGGTGCGAGAGGTCGAAGCTGAGCGGGAAGTCGTGTTTGGGAATGCTGCGCTCTTTCCAGTACTCGTCGATATTGAGCTGCAGCAGCCGGTAGGAAGCGTTGTTGCACACGACGAACTTGGCGTTGATATTGTGCCGGGCGGCGGTCCATAAGGCCTGGATGGTGTACATCGAGCCGCCGTCGCCGGTGAAGCCGATCACGGTGCGCTCGGGGTGGGCCAGCTTGGCGCCGATGGCGCCCGGGATGCCCACGCCCAACGACCCGCCGCGAGTCAGGAAGTACTCGCCGGTGCGCCGGGGGGGCAGATAGCGCACCACCGCCGGCGAGCTGGTCAGGGCCTCGTCGAACAGGATCGCGTCCGCCGGCAGGCGGGCGGCCAGCTCTTCCATAAAGCGTGACATCTTCAGCGGTGCGGCCTCGCGCACGGCCTGGTCGGCCTGCAGTTGAGCCTGGCGTTTCTCGGCCTGGCTGCGGCCCAGTTCGGCCACCCGGGCGGCGGCGGCGGCTTTTTGCTCGGCGCTCATCACCTGCTCCAGCGCCTCGGCCAGCGCGGCCAGCGAGAGCTTCGGATCGCTCACCACCCCCAGTGTGACCGGGTGGTTCTTGGCGATCTCATAGGCGTTCAGGTCGAAGTGCACCACGTGCGCCCCCGGCTGGAAGATATCGCCCAGCTCGGGGAAGACTTCCGGCAGCAGGTAGGTGCCCACGGTCAGGATCGCATCGCCGCTTTGCATCACCGGCAGGCTGTTCTTGCCGAACATATGCCCGGTCATGCCTTTATAGCATGGATGCGTATAGTCAAAATTGACCTCGCCGGCGTCGGCTTCCCACACTTCGGCCCCCAGCAGGGCCGCCACGCGCTCCAGCTCGGCCTGCGCCCCGGAATACGCCACCCCGTCGCCGGTGAAGATCACCGGGCGGCTGCCGGAGGCCAGCAGTTCGGCTGCCTGGCGCACCAGTTCGGGTGCGGGGGCCACGCGGGTCGATGGCAGGCTGGTGGGGCGCACCGGCTCGGGCGTCAGCTGGTCGAGGATGTCCTGCGGCAGGCACACGTACACCGGTCCCATCGGCGGGGTAGCGGCGATCTTGACCGCCCGGCGCAGCACACGCAGCAGCGAAGACGGGTGCGTGACCATCGTTGACCACTTGGTGACCGGCTCCATCATCGCCACCAGGTCGCCGGCCATCTGGGCGTCCATGCCCAGGTACTGCACCCCGGCGTCGCCGCCGATCACAACCAACGGCGAGTGGCCGCGCTTGGCCTGGTACAGCGCCCCCACCGCGTTGCCGATCCCGGGTGAGCTGTGCAGCTGCACCAGGGCCGGTTTCTGCGTGGCGCGAGCGTACCCGTCGGCGACCATCACGGCGATCGATTCCTGCAGGGTCAGGATGTACTTCATCTCCGGGTGCTGTGCCAGCGCATCCAGAAAGCCCTGCTCGACGGTGCCGGGGTTGCCGAACATGAAGCGGAAGTCATCCGCCAGCAGTTGTTCGAGTATCGTAAAGCGTCCGCTCTTATCCAAGGCAGTGTCCCTTATAAAATAAGGGCCCCGGCAGTCTGAGCAGCCGGAGCCCCCGGATTGTGTGCAGCCTACCAGCCGTAACGGCGCAGGCCCTTCTCAAGCACCTCGATCATCAGCTCACCCACCAGGCGCGAGTCCTGGGTGGAGCGCCCGGTCAGGAAGGGGTAATCCAGGACGGTGGACAGCGTGCGCCCGACGCCGCCGTGGTACTGCCCGTCGGGGCCGGTAGCGTCGCGCAGGATATATTCCAACGGGTAGAAGGGCGGGCCGAAGTTCAGGTTGCTGGTGATGAAGCCGGTGCCGTCCTTGTAGTCGTACTCCAGGGCGTGCCCGGTGACGTGCTTGCCCCAGATGATGCTCTTGCGTTCCGACCAGTCACGGGCGAAAGCCAGGCAGGTCACGCAGTAGCACTCGGCCGCCACCAGCTTGTTCTGGGCCACGAAGCCCAGGATCACGTCGTGCAGGCGCTGGTTGTTGACCATGTCGACCATCGGGCCGGATCCGCCGGGCAGCAGCAGCGCGTCGTACTGCTCGAGCCATTTCCAGGCTTCATTGCGCTTGTTGTAGTAGGCTTCCAGCTCGCGGCCGAAGTTTGGCGAATTGAAGTACGGGCGTTCGGGGAAGCACGCGGACAGGTTCAACGGGTTGTCCAGGCGCGGGGAGGCGTCGATCTCGCGCGATTTCTGCGCGTAGTAAGCATCGGTGACCACTTTGTGAAGCGGGGGGTCAAAATAGCCTTCTTCCATGCTGGGCGGCAGGGCGTGGGCGCGCTGGCCCTTGGGGGTCATAAAATCGACCGTGTAACCGTTGGCGTCCAGCACTTCCAACGGGCCAACCAGCTCCTCACCCCAATAGCCCCATTCCGAGAGAACACACAAAATCTTCTTCATGCCGGTTTTCCTCCAAGGCAAAGATGAACAGACCTGTCAGGCATCTTCCGCGCTGCATTTTTGTAACTACGTGCAGCCAGGATGTTTTGCCTACGTATCGCGGTGTCGAAAAATTCTGCCCGCAGGCAGTTTGGAAAACCGTTATGAAGTTTGAGCCGGTAAGACAGTAAAACGGAATTTGTTGGATATATAGGATATATATTGTCTAAAATATCCTACTGCGAAATATTACCACAACCTATAGCGATGTCAATGCTGCAAAGTGCCGCGCGTGGATTAAAATATGCTGTATAAAAGCAGTACATCCCAACGCAATAAACGGGTGATGCTGTGCCTTGCAGCCGCCCCCCATTTGGAGGAGTATGCCGATCGAATCCTTTGACCAGAAATTGCAGTCGTACGCAGAGGTGATCGTCCAGGTTGGTCTGAACCTGCAGCCCGGGCAGCGCCTGATGATTAACGCTCAGGTGGACAGCGCCCCGCTGGTGCGGGCGGTGGCTGCCTGCGCCTACCGCCTGGGCGCCGACTATGTCGAATTGAACTACCGGGATGAACAGGTGGACCTGCAGCGCTTCCGGCATGCCCGCCGCGAGACCTTCGAACTGGCCCCTGCTTTCCAGGCCGCAGCGGCGCTGCAGCACGTCCAGCAGGGCGGCGCATACCTGACCATCACCAGCGAAGACCCCGATCTGCTGAAAGACCAGGACCCCGAGCTGGTGGCGCTGGTGCAGAAGGTGCGCCGGCGGGAGCTTAAGCCCGTCTCAGACATGCTGGCGCGCAGCGAGTTCAACTGGTGCATTGCCGGCTACCCCTCGCCGGCCTGGGCCAGGCGGGTCTTCCCGGCGCTGCCCGAAGCACAGCGCATCGAGCAGCTGTGGCAGGCGCTGTTCAATGTCTGCCGGGTGGACCGGCCCGACCCGGTGGCTGCCTGGCGCGAGCAGGTGGAGAATTTCAACCGCCGCAAGGCTTACCTGACCGGCAAGCAGTACCATGCGCTGCGCCTGACTGCCCCCGGCACCGACCTGACCATCGGGCTGGCTGAGGGCCACCGCTGGATGGGCGGGGCGATTGAGTCGACCGCCGGGGTCTCCTTCATCCCCAACCTGCCCACCGAGGAGGTCTTCACCCTGCCGCACCGCGAGCGCATCCACGGCATGGTCACCGCCAGCAAACCGCTGGCCTACAGCGGCGTGCTGATCGAAGATTTCCGGCTGACCTTTGATGAAGGGCGCGTCTCAAAAGTGGAAGCCCGCCAGGGCGAGCAGGCGCTGCGCAAGATCATCGCCACCGACGCTGGGGCCGCCAGCCTGGGCGAAGTGGCGCTGGTGCCGCACGGCTCGCCGGTCTCCAGCAGCGGGATTCTGTTCTATAACACCCTGTACGACGAAAACGCCGCCTGTCACATCGCCCTCGGCAACGGGCTGAATTTCTGCCTGGACGGCGGCGAACGCCTGTCGCCGGACGAATACCACGCCCGCGGCGGCAACGACAGCCTGGTGCATATTGACTTCATGATCGGTTCCAGCGAGATGGATATCGATGGGATAACCCGGGATGACCGGCGCGAGCCGGTGATGCGCAAAGGCGAATGGAGTTTCTAATTCGAAAGGAGTCTTCCCCATGGTCACCGTCCGGCAGTTGATGAAATCGAAATCCAACCAGAAAACCTACTCGGTGCTGCCCGCCGATACGGTCTATAAAGCCCTGCAGGTCATGGCAGAGCACAACATCGGCGCGGTCCTGGTGCGGGAAAAAGACCAGATCCTGGGCATCTTCACCGAGCGCGACTACCTGCGCAAGGTGATCCTGAAGGGCCGCTCGTCAAACGACACCCAGATCCAGGAGATCATGACCACCGAAATGATCATGGTGAACCCGGATACCACCTTGGAAGACTGCATGGAGTTGATGCACAACCATTACATCCGCCACCTGCCGGTGTTGGAGAGCGAACAGGTGACCGGCATGGTCTCGATGCGCGACGTGATCGAGGCCATTCTGACCCACAAGCAGAAGCGCATCGAATTTTTGGAAGATTACATCATGGGGCGCGAGTATCGCAAGTAGCCGGATGGGCGGGCTGCGCAGATGGGGATCTGCGCAGCCCGCCTTGCTTTGCGTCCGCCTGGCGGCGGGGTTAGTTGCGGATCAGCGGCAGCGACAGCAGATCCGAGTACACCTGGGTGTCCAGGCTGGCCTCATTATCCGGCAGGTAGCTGTCGGCGGGCGAGCTGGTCAGCGTGGCGTCGCTGCTGATCACGCCGGTGACGCCCGGGTTGACCGTGACGATGACACTAAAGGTCTTTGACGACGCGCCTGCCAGGCTGGCCTGCGTGCAGGTGACCACCCCGTCCACGTGGCTGCAGCCGCTGGTAGCGGATTGGAAGGTCACGCCGGCGGGCAGGTTCTGCACCACCTGCACGCTGGTGATCGTCCCGCCGGTGGGGTTGCTGACCTTCAGGTTATAGGTGAGCGTCCGCCCAGGCAGCACCGGGCTGGGTTTCAGGGTCAGCGTTAGATTCGGTGACGGCGGCACGTAAATCTCAAAGTTTTTGTTCGAGATATCGAAGAACACGTTGTTCACGCAGCTTACCCGCACCCGGGCCGTAGTATTGGTGGCGCGCAGAGCCGGCATTGTCACCGTGTGCGAACCGTCGTTGGCGGTGCTGGCGGCCAATACGCTGCCATAGCTGTTTCCACCGTCGGTGGACAGCTCGATCTTGACGTTGCTGCAGTTCACCGGCGAGCCGGCCGTGCCGGCCGGGTCCCAGGTCACCGATTGGCTGCTGGCAGCCGCCCAGGAGACGCCATCGCTGCTGGGGCTGGTCACAACGAACGGGCCTGAGCTGGCCACGTTGATGGTGTAGGTGGCGTTGGACACCCCGCCGCCGCCGGTGCGGTTATCGCGGGCGGTGAAGCGGAAGTGCAGCGCCGTGGCCGAGCTGGGCAGCGCTTCGCCCAATGAAGCCGTGTTGGCCAGCAGGCTGCTCAGCTTGGGGAAGGTGCGCGACGGGCTGGAGGTGGGCGTAAACGAGCGGAAGTGGGGCGGCGCCACCGGCGACGATCCGCCCGGAGGCCCGCCGGCCACCGGGCCGGCGTCCAACTGCTCCCAATTGTAGATCAGCGCGTCGGCGTCGCTGGCGCTGCCGGTCAGCGTGAAGGGTGTGTTCTTGGGGATGTAAACCCCGTTATAGGCGAAGGCCCCGATCGCCGGGGCGCTGTTGCCGGTACTCACCAGGCTGCCGCAGCTCTTGCCCTGCCCGTTGACCACAAAATTGGCGATCTGCGAGAAGCTGGCCGAGTGGAAGTAGGCGTCGGAGTTGCTTTGCAGGTTTTGCCCGGAGCAGATCCCGGCATAGCTCATGATGGTCGAGCCGCTGCCCGGTTCGTACGCATAGGTCGACTCGCGATTGCGCCCCGAGCAGCTTCCGGTGCTGCCGTTGAAGGTGTGGTCGCCGCTCAACTGGTGGCCCATTTCGTGCGCCACGTAATCGACCACGAACGGGTCGCCCACCGGGTCCGAGCTGCCGGTCACGCCCTTGGCTTTCCAGCCCGCCTCGCAAATCACCCCCTGGTAGGCCACCCCGCTGCCGCCGGTGCTGAAGACGTGCCCGAAATCGTAATTCCCGGGGCCGATGACCGCGTCGATCTTGCTTTGATTTTCTGACAGCATAGACGTGCCGCTATTGTTTGTAAATGGATCGGTGTCGGCGTTGGTGAAGACCAACTGATCGTTCCCGCTCACCAGCACCAGGCGCACGTCGATCTCGCGCTCGTAGATGTCGTTGATGCGGTTGATGGCCGTGACGATGGCCGCCTGCCCTCCGGCGCGCGTGCCGCCAAAGTAAGCGGTGTACTCCCCGGTGGCCGAAACCGCCAGGCGGTAGATGCGCAGCTTGTCGCCGATGCTGGTCGGCGCGGCGCTAACGCTCTGCGGCGCGGCGCTAACGCTGTCCGGCTCGGCGTCTTGCAGGCCGGGGCGCTTGAGCGGCGGCAGCTCGCTGAACTGGCTGCCCAGTTGATCGGCGGCGTCGGCGCGGTTATAGCTCAGGTACACCTCGTCGGACCCGATCACGGCCGGGTCGATCAACACCCGCCCATTGGGCGTGTGCAGGTAGGCGTGGAAACCCAGCGGGGTCAGGTCGATGCGCCCGGATACCTGCGGGTCGTCCAGGCTGCGAGCGATGTAGGTGCGGATCTGCGGGTATTTGGCGGCCAGTTCAGGCGCCATCACCGGCGATTCGATCACCGTGAAGCGCTGCATGCTGCCATCCGGCAGCGGCAGCGGCACCACGATTTCAACCCCGCTTTCGGCCAGCGCCGTCTGGCCCAACCGCTCCAACGGCGCCTGGGCCAGCAGCCCGGCCAGCGCAGCGCGGTCCAGTGCCAGTGTGCGGCCGATGCCGGCCTGCAGCGCCGGCCGGCCGCGCGCAGCCAGCTGCTGGGCGGGGATATCGGTCCAGATCTGTCCGGCGGTCTGCCCGCCCTCCTGGGCCCGGGCGGATGCGGCGGCCAGCAGCAGCGCTAGCGCACACAGGCCCACGACCAGGCTTTGCCATACGATTTTTCTCATTTGGTTCACTCTTTCTACTGTTGGTTGCTAGACGATAACGAGCGGATTATGGCATAGAACATAGAGAAAATCAAATTAAGGGTTTGATAGGAATGTTATCCTGTCTTTAAGCATTCGTCCGATGGCAGCGCCCTATTTCGGATTTATAATACCTATCAACTCGTAGAATGATC
>JBJSYW010000067.1:0-14514 GCA_046089985.1 Chloroflexota bacterium | reverse complement strand
GCTGATCCGGAAGACCGCCGCGTGGTGCGCGTCGAACTGACCGAAGCAGGAAAAGAGCTCTTCCAGGTAATGAATGGCCTGCTGTTGGAGAGCGCCGAACAGTTCCTGCACAACTTCTCGCTCGAAGAGCGCAAGGAGTTGGGCCGCTTATTGGGCAAGCTGGTGGATAACCTGGACCAATGACCCTTCCACAAAGGATGGCGCACACATGATCATGGTATTGGAATACATGTCGGAATACCTCGGCATGATCCTGGTGGCCCTGGGGCTGTTGGTCGTACAGGCCGTGTGCGACCTGGCGCTGCCGGGATACATGTCGGATCTGGTCAACACGGGTGTGATCAGCGGCAATGTAAATTACATCGTGCAGGTCGGCATCAAGATGATCCTGGTCACCTTGCTGAGCGCAATCTGTTCGGTGATCGTCGGGTACTTCGCGGCCCGGACTGCCGCTAATACCGCACGGGATATGCGCGCGGATGTCTTTAAGCGCGTGCAGACCTTTTCGAACCCCGAACTGAACAAATTTTCACCCGCTTCGCTGATCACCCGCACCACCAACGATATCACCCAGATCCAGATGCTGATCATCATGCTGGTGCGCATGCTGTTTTATGCCGCCATCCTGGGCGTCGGCGGCGTGATCAAGGCCGTTTCGGAAAGCCGCACCCTGTCCTGGATTATCGTCGGGGCCACGCTGGCGCTGCTGATCGTCATCGCCATTTTGCTGAACCTGGTGATGCCGAAGATGCGCAGGATGCAGTCCCTGGTCGACCAGGTAAACCTGATCAGCCGCGAAAACCTGGATGGCATGCTGGTGATCCGGGCGTTTGGGTCGCAGAAATTTGAAGAAGCCCGCTTCGACAGCGCCAACCGGGATCTGACCGAGAACAACCTGTTTATCAACCGCACCATGACGCTGATGATGCCGACGATGATGTTTATCATGAACGTCACCACCGTGCTGATCGTGTGGGTCGGCGCGCAGCAAATTTCCGCCCTGCAGATCGATATTGGCAAGATGATGGCGTTTATGCAGTACGCCATACAGATCATCATGTCGTTCCTGCTGCTCTCGGTGATGTTCGTCCTGATCCCGCGCGCGATGGTCAGCGCGAACCGGGTCAAGGAGGTCATCGAAACCCCGACGATCATCAAAGACAAGCTGAATGCGCTCCGGCCGCGGCCGGATTTCGTGCCCGATATTACGTTTGACCAGGTCACCTTTTGCTATCCAGGCAGCGACCAACCGGTGCTGAAGGATATCAGCTTTACCGCCAGGCACGGACAAACCACCGCCTTCATCGGGGTGACCGGCAGCGGCAAATCGACCCTGGTGAACCTGTTGATCCGTTTTTACGATGTCACCCAGGGGCGCATCCTGGTGGACGGGGTAGATATCCGCGAGATGAAGCGCAGCGACCTGCGTGAGAAGATCGGCTATGTGCCGCAAAGAAGCATGCTGTTCTCCGGAACGGTCAGGTCCAACCTGCTGTATGCCAACGGCCGCGCCACGCTTGACGACCTGAACCAGGCGGCGCGCATCGCCCAGGCGCAGGAGTTTATTTCAGCCATGCCCGATGGTTTCGACTCGCACGTAGCGCAGGGTGGGTCGAACTTATCGGGTGGGCAGAAACAGCGGCTGTCGATTGCCCGGGCGCTGGTGAAAAAACCACCCATCTACATTTTCGACGATACGTTCTCGGCCCTGGATATGAAAACCGACGCCACCCTGCGCGAGGCGCTCCACCGCGAGACCAGCGATAGCACAGTGCTGATCGTGGCGCAGCGCGTGGGCACGATCCTGACCGCCGACCAGATCATTGTGCTGGAGAACGGCGAGATTGTCGGGTGCGGAACACACCGCCAGCTTCTGCGCACCTGCGAGGTCTATCGCGAGATCGCCTTGTCGCAGCTATCGGAGGATGAGCTTGAACAGGCCTAACTTCGACATGTCATCACGCGGCAAGGCCAAGGATGCGCGCAAAACGCTCCGGACCCTGGTGCGCTATCTTGAGCCCTACCGGGTGAAAATCATCGCGGTGATGGCCTTTGCGGCCCTATCATCGGTCTTCTCCATTGCCGGACCGAAGCTGCTGGGAAATGTAACCACAAAGCTTGCCGAAGGGTTGATGGCCTATTATTTCCAGACCGGCCTGTACATGGATTTCCCCTATATGGGCCGGATGATCGTGCTGCTGATCTTCCTGTACTGCATCTCGATGGCATTTTCCTACGCGCAGAGCTTCATCATGTCCGGCGTGTCGATGGAAGTCACCTACAACTTGCGCCGGGAGCTGGACCAGAAGATCAGCCGGCTGCCGCTCAAGTATTTCGACACCACCACCCACGGCGAAGTCCTGTCGAGAATCACGAACGACGTCGACATGATCAGCCAATCACTGAACATGAGCCTTGCCCAACTGATCACCTCGGTCGCCACGGTGGTGGGCGTGCTGGTGATGATGTTGAGTATCAACGTGCTGATGACCGTCACAGCCGTGCTGGCAGTGTCGATGTCGTTCGGGATGATCGGCGCGGTGATTAAGACCTCGCAAACCTTTTTCCGGGCGCAGCAAGAATCGCTGGGGAAGATGAACGGGCACGTGGAGGAGATGTATGGCGGGCACGCCATCGTGCAAGCCTTCAACCGCCAGGACGAGTCGATCGAGCGCTTCTACCAGATCAACGAAACGCTGTGCGACAGCGGCTGGAAATCGCAGTTTTTCACCAGCATCATGCAGCCGTTGATGCAGTTTGTCGGCAATGTGGGCTACGTGATCGTCTGCATCCTGGGCGGTTACCTGGCGGTGAAAAAGGTGATTGAAATCGGCGATATCCAGTCGTTCATCCAGTACATGCGGAGCTTCACCAACCCAATCACGCAGCTGGCTTCGATCTCCAACACGCTGCAGCAAACCATCGCCGCATCGGAGCGAGTGTTTGAATTTCTAGACGAAGCCGAAGAAAGCGCCGATCGCAGCCTGGCGCCTGTCAGCCAGGTCATGGGGAACGTTATCTTTGACCAGATCACCTTCGGCTATGACCCCGCCAAGCCGGTGATCCACAGCTTCTCCGCTGTCGTGGAACACGGGGAAAAGGTGGCTATCGTCGGCCCCACCGGGGCGGGTAAATCGACGATTGTCAAGCTGCTGATGCGCTTCTACGATCTCAACCGCGGCGACATCATCATCGACGGGCGCAGCATCTACGATTATTCCAGGAACGACCTGCGCACCATGTTCGGGATGGTCTTGCAAGATACCTGGCTGTACAACGCCTCCATCCTCGAAAACATCCGCTACGGAACCTTCGACGCCACCCGGCAGCAGGTGGTGGCGGCGGCGAAGGCGGCCCACTGCGACGAATTCATCCACACCCTGGCGCAGGGTTACGACACCATCCTGAACGAAGAGTCAGACAACATCTCGCAAGGCCAAAAGCAGCTGCTGACGATCGCCCGCGTGATCCTTGCCAACCCCAAAATCCTGATCCTCGACGAGGCGACCAGCTCGATTGACACCCGCACGGAAATCCTGATCCAGAAGGCGATGGATGCGCTGATGAAAGGCCGAACCAGCTTTATCATCGCGCACAGGCTTTCAACCATCAAGAACGCTGACCTGATCCTGGTCTTGAACAATGGCGATATTATCGAACAGGGGAACCACACCGAACTGCTTTCGGCAGGTGGTTTTTACGCCGAAATGTACAACAGTCAATTTGAAAGAAGGGCGATTACCTATGGCAACTGAAACAGCATCCAGCAAAGCAGCAGGCGAATACGAAGAGGATTTCACGCCGAAAACGGCCAAACGGAAGATCAGCAAACCGGCGCTCATCACAGCTGCGCTGCTAACGGTGCTGGTTGGTTTGGGCATCGCCGGGTACTTTATTTACCAGGGCTATTATTATTACCAGACCGACAACGCCAAAGTGGACACGATGATCTACCAGTTGAGCGCCAACGCCAGCGGCAAGCTGGTCAAGATCTACGTGGCCCAGGGCGAGCAGGTGAAAGCGGGCCAGCCGCTGGCGCGAGTGGTCCACGGGCCGTTTATCATTGCGCCCAGCGACGGCACGGTGATCGATGTCCGCATGCACGAAGGCGATTATGTGAACGCGATGGATGTGGTGCTCGTGATGGCTGAAACGTCAGATATTTACATCACGGCCAATATCGAAGAATCGGATATTTTAAATATCCACCCCGGGCAGAAGGTATCGGTTTCACTGGATGTGTATGGTCGGAGCTTTGAAGGGTATGTTGAAGATGTCCGCACGGTCACCTCAACCCGCCTTACCGGCGCAGCCTCCAGCTTCACCACTTCCGGCACGTATACCAAGGTCACCCAGTTGATCCCGGTCAGGATCTAGCTGTACGATGCCATAGACCTGGCCAGTATCATCGGCACGAACGCCACGGTGAAAATCCAGATCCGGTGAGCCGGTGCGGGGGAACTGCGCGCCCACCAACCGCGCCCCGGCGCCTGCCGCGATTTTAACCGGCAGCCGCCGGGGCGTTGAACCGGCCGGCTGTGCAGCCGATTCAACCGGGCCGGTCAGGCCAGTTTCTCAGCCACCGGCTCTTTGGCGGCCCGGCCGCCTTGCCAGATCAGATACACCAGCACCGGTGGGAAAACCGATAGCCCCAGGAACAGGCCGAAGCCTGTTGCAGAGGGAAAAGTCTTTCAACGTCTGTTCCCAAGTTTCTAAAAATCCAGCTGCGGCCTTACCTTCCAGACAAGATCATCCTGGATTTGACATTTCAACCTTTGTTGCTACAATAGAATTTACCGATCCAAGTTTTCCAGAAAGCCCCCACAAAACACTAATCCGCTGCGTTTCACGTTCATGGAGAGGACAGCTATGGAACAGAAGCTTTTCATTGACGGCCAATGGGTGGACGGCGGCCCACTGCTGGAGGTCAGAAACAAGTACACCGGCGAAGTAATCGGCGCGCTGCCCACCGCCCGCCGGGAAGACCTGGACGCGGCGATTGCCGCGGCTCAGCGCGCTGCGCCGCTGATGGCCGACCTGCCCGCTCACCGGCGAAGCGAGATTCTGAGCGCCGCTGCCGCCCTGATGCGCCAGAACCGCCCGGAGCTGATCCGCACGATTGCCGCCGAGGCCGGGAAAGCCGTCAAGTTCGCGGCGGCCGAGGTGGACCGGGCGATCAGCACCTTCACCTTTGCAGCCGAAGAGGCCAAGCGCATCCACGGCGAAACCATCCCATTAGACGCCACCCCCTCCGGCGAGGGCTATTTCGGCTATTGGACGCGCCGCCCGGTGGGCGTGATCGCAGCCATCAGCCCGTTCAACTTCCCGCTCAACCTGGTGGCTCACAAGGTCGCCCCGGCGCTGGCAGCCGGCAATACCGTGGTGCTCAAACCCGCCAGCACCACCCCGCTGACCGCGGTGAAACTGTGTGAGATTCTGGAGCAGGCCGGCCTGCCGGCGGGGGCGCTGAACCTGGTGATCGGATCGGGCGGCACGGTTGGGGAATGGCTGGTCACCGACCCGCGGGTGGCGAAGATCACCTTCACCGGCAGCCCGCCGGTGGGCGAGCATATCCTGTCGGTGGCGGGGATCAAGAAAGTCACCCTGGAACTGGGCAACACCGCCCCGGTGATCATCGCCCCGGATGCCGACCTGGATTTTGTGGCCCGCCGCTGCGCCATCGCCGCGTATGCCAACTCCGGGCAGGTGTGCATCTCCGTCCAGCGTATCTACAGCCAGAGCCAGGTCTACGAGCCGTTCGCCGAGAAGTTTGTCCAGGCCAGCGAGCAGATGGTGGTCGGCGACCCATTGGACGAGCGCGTGGACGTCGGCCCGATGATCGATGTCCGGGAAGCCGAGCGCATCGAGGGGTGGGTCAACGAAGCCGCGCTGGGCGGGGCCAGGGTGCTGACCGGCGGCAGGCGCACAGGGCCGGTATATTACCCCACCGTGCTGACCGGCGTCAGCCCGGAGATGAAGGTGATCGCCGAGGAAGCCTTTGCCCCGGTGGCATCGGTGATCGCCATCGACGATTTTGAAGAGGCCCTGCGCCAGGCCGACGCCACCAGCTACGGACTGCAGGCAGCCGTGTTCACGCGCGACATCAACCGGGTCTTCCAGGCCGTCCGGCGGCTGAATTTTGGCGGCGTGATCATCAACGACACCCCCAATTTCCGGGCCGACCACATGCCCTACGGCGGCAACCGCATGAGCGGGCTGGGCCGCGAAGGGGTGCGTTTTGCCATTGAAGATATGACCAACATCCAGATGGTAGCCATCCGCCTGGGTGCGTAATCCGGCTGAACTCCATGCCCGGCCTGCCCGGTTTCCACCGGGCAGGCCGGGCGCAGAGATCGCCAGGCTGCCGCGCAGCGCCAGGTTACAGCAGCAGATCCAACAGGTCGATCATCTCCTGATCACCGCCGGCGGGTGGAGTCCAATCGACGTAAACAACCGCCACGTCCTGCTGTTCCAGGGCCGCGGCGAAATCCTGCACTCCCACGTTGATCGCCACGATCGGACCGGTGAGCAAATTGGCGGCGTTATTTTCCATGCGCTCCTCCCGAGGTCTTTACAAGTAAATCAGCGCAAAACCGGGCGGCCTGAAAATTGCTAGAAAACACCGTCACCCCGGCCTGTTCCAGCTGTTTGTGTTGGCGGTCCAGACCCTGCGGATCCAGATCGGTGCCGCAGATCGAAGCGACCACCAGCAGGCTGTCTCCGCGCAGACCAGCGATGGCTTTGGCGCTGTTGATCGCCTCCAGCAAATCTCCGGTGGGGTCTGACGACGATACATAACCCAGGATGAAATCCAGCAGCAGCACGGCGACTTCAGGATCGGCTGCTTCCGCCAGAATCCGTTTGTGCCGTTCTGCCGCGTCGATCATCGGGTGCGGTTTCCCCTGGGTGAAATAATCATCGCCCAGGTCGATCACCGAATGTTCCAGGCTCACCTGTGGATTCTCCAGCTTATAGCGCTTATCCAGCGGCGCGTTGGAATACACCGCCAGGCCGGCATACCGCAGGACTTGCTGGGTTTGATAACAAAAGGTGCCGCCGGCGAACAGACCGCGCAAATAGCGCTGGCGGGGCCGCCAATTCGACGCGTCCCGCCAGGCTGCATCTGCCATTTTGGGCCGGCCGGCAATCTCAATAATACCGCGCGCCTGCCGCCCGTGCAGCAGCGCCAGCTGCACCGCTTCATCCACCGCGGCGGCCTGGTGGAAATTTTCCCCGGCGCCTTGCAGCCGTTCATTTAGTCCGAGGAAGCAGCCGATGACCGGTTTTTTGCAGACCCGGATGCGCGCCATCAGCGTGCTCAAGGTGGCTTTCCCGGCCGGTTTCGAAACAACGGCAATAACCTGTGTGGCCGGATCGGCTTCGAGGGCATCGATGCCCATCAAGGTGGTAATTCCACCCACGGCATCCGCAAGGTCATGGCTGCCGGTGCCGATAGCATGTGAGATGCCCGAGCCGGCCCGGTGCACCAGGCAGGTGAACTCCTGGATCCCGGTTCCAGAAGCGCCCACCACACCCACCGGGCCGCGCCGGACCCGGTTGGCAAAGCCGATCCCGACGCCGCCGATCAGGCTGGTGCCGCAGTCAGGCCCCATCACCAGCAGGCCGCGCTCGCGGCCCAGGCGTTTCAGTTCCACTTCCTGATCGACCGGGACGTTGTCGCTAAAGATAAAGACGTGCTTGCCCTGCTCCAGCGCTTTGCGGGCTTCGCGCGCCGCGTATGCGCCGGGGACCGAAACGACCACCAGGTTGCTGCCCGGGCTGGCAAGCGCCGCTTCGTCAACCGACCGATAGAAGGCGCTCTTCTTGCTGCTGGAAACCGACTGCAGCCGCTCATCGATGGAGGCCAGCAGCGGGTCAATTACCGCCGCGTCCGCGGCGAGGATCGCCACCACCAGGTCATTGGCGGTGGCTTCATCAATCGACGCCCCGGTGACCCCGATCTCGGCCAACAGGTCCTTATTAGGAGGCGTAGCCATCAGCACCGCAGACTGGGTCACGCCAGGCTCGTCATTCAACGTCCTGGCAATCCGCATCAGGAACACGGAATCATAGTATTGGCTTTTTCGGATCACATACCCGCATGCCATATGCCCTCATTTCACCGTGCAGGGGAGACCGCCCGGCCGCGCGTTTGCCGGCTTGAGCGGGCTGCACCTGGAGCTTTACTTACCGGAGTACTTTTGGCTGAACGCGACCAACGCTTTTTTGAAGCAGTCGAACGGGGCGCGTACCAGGCCGCCGCCGATCTTGGGATACCCGGGCTGTTTGTGGGCAATGGCGGTATCGATAATCGGCGTGCTGTTGGTTTGAATGACTTTGCGGATGTCGATGCCAATCGGCGCGCCTTCAAAGCCAAAGATGGGCATCTTATACACCGGGTGCGTTCCAATGGTGATCGTACGCATTTCGCGCGTGTAGGCCAAGGCTTCTTCGGGTGTGCCGCCCACCAGGGTCAGGATGCCGGTCGCGCCGCCCAGCACAAACCCACCCCAGCCCACCGTCTCGGTAATGGCCGAGTCGCCCATGTCAAGGCCGGCGTCTTCGGCCGAATAGCCCGGCACATACAACCCATCCACAAACGGCGCCGGGGAAGTCAGCCATTCGTCGCCCAGGCCGCTGACCCGGATGCCGAACTCCACCCCATTGCGGCACATGGCGGTCACAACCGAACTGTATTCGATGTCGCGCGCCGGGTCAGCGATGGCCTTCCCAGCCGCCATGGCGATTCCGAGGAAGATCAGGTTATGGTTCTTCAGCAAGTACAACGTGGCAACCTGGTGCTCGCGCGGGAGCGCGGCTTTCGCCAGGCCCACTGCCATGGCGTTGCCAAACAGCGCCGAAGCCCCGCTGTGCCGGTTGTGCAGCTCATCGCCCATCTGCAGCGCCTGCGTGATGATCGGTTTTAGCGGCAGTTCGCCTTCACATTTCAGCGCCGCCCGCATGGAAGGCGCAAAGACATCGCGCCAGCTGCGCAGCCCATCCAGCGCCTTTTCGCTGTAATCGCCAAACTGCTGCATCCCCTCCACCTGACGGCAGTAGGCCCGGTTGCCAAAAGCCTGGTTCTCCACCACAAACACCCACGAATTGGCAGAAATCGTGCCCGCCATCGGCCCAACCGCCTGGTGATGATGGTTGGGTTCGAGCGTGATCTGCCCCCGGCCCAACAGCTCGACCGCTTCCTCCGGCGACCCGGCCCAGCCTTCAAACAGCACCTGGCCGATGATGGCGCCGCGCTGCGCGCCGCACATCTTTTCCCAGGGGATCGGCGGGCCGGCATGCGTGATCATCCTGTCTTTCATCCCGGGGATCACTTCGATCGCCGGAGCGATATCGACCAGCACCGGGTCGCCATCCATCATCCGTTTGACCGCCAGCCGGTTGGCCTCTTCGATCTTCTGTTTGAGATCCATGGTTTGCTCCTCATCCAAAATCTTAGGCTGTGCGCACAGCCGCCGGATCTGCCGCCAGGCATTGCCGGCCTGGCGGCAGATCGCAGGCTGCGTTCATCGAAAGCTAGATTATTTGGGACTGCCGATGACGCCCAGCACGAACCAGTCCAGGTTGCCCATTTCCTCATCCGTCAGGGCGCTGCCTTCCGCCACGCGGACTTTGCCGTCCTGGTCGGTCAGCGGGCCATTGAAGATCGCCAGCCCGCCGGCGTTCAATTGGTCCACCAGCGCCTTGACCTTATCCTGGGTGTCCTGGGGCACATTCGGACCAAACGGAGCGAACTCCATGCAGCCGTCCGAGACGCCGCAGCGCAGGAAGATCGGCTCCCACTTGCCATCGATGACGTTCTGGGTCAGCCAGGTCATCTTGCCACCCAGGGTGAAACCGAACCCGGACAGCCAGTACTGCGGAGCAAACTGCTGGGCGGCGATCGAGTTAATGCCGATCGAGTACACGCCGCGCGCTTCAGCGGTTTGGATCACCGTGCCCGGCGCGTCGACATGCATCGCAATCACATCCACGCCCTGGTTGATCAGCGCGTCGGTGGCGGCGGCTTCCTTGGCTGAATCCGCCCAGGAGAAGGTCCAGGAGACAATCGTCTCGGCCTTCGGGTTGACCGACTGCGCCCCCAGTTCAAACGCATTGACAAACGTCACCGTCCAGCCGATGGGGAAAGCGGCGATAAAGCCCAGCTTGTTGGTTTTGGTCATCATCCCCGCTGCAGCGCCGAGAATGTAAAAGGCTTCCGGCGGCTTGCCATACAGGTTGGCGAAGTTCTGTCCCATCAGATACCCACCCACATGCTCGAAGACAACATCCGGGTTCTTTTCGGCCAGCGCGTAGGCAGGCTCCATATGGCCGAAGCTGGTGGGGAAGATCAGTTTTGCACCCTGGTCGATCATGGTCTGCATGGTCTTCTCGGCGTCCGGGCCTTCAGGGATGTTTTCCGCCTCGATGATATTGACGCAGGGGATATTTTCCTTGACTTGCATCACACTTTCGTGCATGGCCTGGTTATAACCGGCGTCCTTCACGGAACCTACGTACAGCGCGCCGATGGTCAGGCATGGGCCTTCAGCCTTGGGCGGTTCTGTGGCGGCGGGCGCCGGGGCGGCTGCTTCCGTGGGGGCGATGGTGGGCTCAACCACGGCGGGCTTCTCGGTGGGCTGGACGGCGGGCGCGGGCGGCTGGGTTGGTTCGACCACCGGGGCCGGGGCCGCCGCCTGCTGGCAAGCCGACAGCAGCAGCGAAATCACGAGCAGCAGCGAGACAAGCATAAAGGTTGGCTTCGTTTTCATGTTTTCCTTCCTGCAGAATTGAATAGATCTTATAACGGACGGTGCAGATGAACACAGGTTGGCAGCGGTGAACTATCCCGAATCCACCTCCTTATACCCAAGCGGGGGAAAATGGCGCTTATTCAGACCCCTGATAGACTCGCCCCAGGCCGGCCGGGGCCGCGTGTTTCCGGGTGCCGCCCCAGGCCATCAGCACGACCAGGGTGAGGATGTACGGAATAGAGTCAAGCAGAAAGGGCGAAACGTTCACGCCGCTGGCCTGCAGCAGCAGTTGAAATGCCACCGCGCCGCCAAACAGCAGCGCCCCGGCGATGGCGCGCAGCGGGTGCCACTTGGAGAAGATCACCAACGCTACTGCGATAAAGCCGCGCCCGGCGGTCATATATTCTTTCCAGATCATGGTGTAGGCGAGGGATAAATGCGCTGCGCCCAGGCCGGCCAGCAGTCCCGCCAGCAGCAGCGCCTGGTAGCGCAGCGCGTTGGGGCTGCGCCCGGCGGCGAAGGCGGTATCGGCGCTTTCGCCCACGGCGCGCAGGCCCAGGCCCCAGCGGGTGCGAAATAGCAAGAACCACACCGCCAGCGCCGCCGGCGTCACCAGGTAGATCAGCAGATCAAAGCAAAACTGCCCGGTGTACTCGCGGGGGAGAAGCTCCAGGCCAGGCAGCAGGTAGCGCGGCATGGGATCGATCTTTGCGCCGGCAAAGGGCGCGCCGATCAGCGCGCTCAGGCCAAAGCCAAAAAACATCGTCGCCAGGCCGCTGGCAAGCTGGTTGGCCTTGCGGGTGATGACCAGGTAACCGAACAGCAGGTTGACCAACCCGCCGGCCAGCATGGCAGCCAGGACACCCAGGTAGGGGCTGCCGGTTGTGCTGGTAACCCCAAACCCCACCGCCGCGCTGACCAGCATCACCCCCTCCAGCCCCAGGTTGACGATGCCGCCGCGCTCGCTGACCACCTCGCCCAGCGTGGTATACAACAGCGATGTTCCGGAAAAGATGGCGCTTGATAAAACGCCAAGCAGTGCCAATGGGTTCATGCGCGCTTCCTTTCAAAGAAGGCCGGCCGGGCTAGGACAACGTACAACGTAATCGCCAGCAAGATATTCAAGACGGCATACGGCAGGCCCTGCTTGATTTGCAGAATATCGCCGCCGGAGGTGATGATCGCGATCACAAAGGACATGATCAGGATTCCCAGCGGATTGCCATAGGCCAGCCAGTTAATCAGGAAGCCGGTGAAACCGAAGCCCGGCGAGAAATTTGGCCGCAGCCGGCCGTGGACCCCGGAGATCTCCGACATCCCCGCCAGCCCGGCGATTGCCCCGCCGATGCACATCGCCAGGATCAGGTAGCGCGTCCAGGGGATGCCGTTGCGCCGGGCGGCCTGCGGGTTCCCCCCAACCGCCCGCATCTCCAGCCCCCAACGGGTGTAGGTCATCACGTACCAGAAGACGGCTAAAATGATCAGCGCAATCACCAGACCCAGGTGGACGCGGGTGTCGAAGAAAGCCGGCAGCCGGGCCGACGCAGAAAAATCTACCGTCTGCGGTGTGGAAGCAGCGCCGCGCGACCGCCAGGGTCCGTAGACGAAGTAGGAGACGATGGTGGGGGCGACGTAGTTCATCAGCAGGGTCGAGATGGTTTCATTGACCAACCCGCGCGCTCGCAAATACACTGGCAGAAATGCCCACAGCCCGCCGCCAACCATGCCGGTCAGCGCCATCAGCGGCAGCAGCAGCCAGGCCGAGAGGTCTGGAAAGGCCAGGGCCGTCCCGGCTGCAAACAGCCCCCCCATGTATAACTGGCCCTCCGCGCCGACATTGATCAGGCCCACCCGGGAAGGCAGGGCCACTGCCACGGCTGTAAAAAGCAGCGGGATCATGCGCACGATCACTTCAGAGAAACCGGTCGAGGTGCCCAGGGTGTAGGTCAGGGTATCCCAAATGGCTTCCAGCGGGTGCTTGCCGGCCAGCCATAGAATCAGGCCGAACAAGACCAGGGCAGAAGCGAAGATGACCAGGTAGCGCAGGCCCGTCTGGACCGTTTTTGAACGCAGCAGGAACGATTTCAGGTTGGGTGTAGAAAGCGCTGCCATATTAACCCTGGGCCTCCATTGCCAGGCTGCTCGCCGGGGCGGGTGGGGTCGCTTTGTGACCCGTCATCAGGTGACCGATGGTATACACATCGGTCTCGGACGGCTTATATTCGCCCACAATCCGGCCATCATACAGAACCACCAACCGGTCGCTGAGCGAGAACAATTCGTCCAAATCTTCGGAGATCAGCAGCACACCCGCCCCGGCCCCGCGGGCCTGGAGCAGGGCCTGCCGGGCAATCGAGGCGCTCTGCACATCCAGCCCGCTGGTCAGGTAAGAGGCAATGATCAAGCGCGGGTTGAAGGACATCTCGCGTGCGATGATCAACCGCTGCAAATTGCCGCCGGAAAGCGAGCGAGCCAGGCTGTAAGGCGAAAAGGAAAACCCGAACGCCGCCAGAGCGGCTTCCATATCCCGGCGCACCGCCTGCCAATCCACGCGCAGCCCACCCCAGCGGGCGTAGCGCCAGGGTTGGGTGAGGGCCATATTTTCCAGCACAGTCATGAACGGCGCCGTAGCCATGCTGAGCGGGTTCTCCGGGATAAAGCTCACCCCGTCCCGGCGCAGGCGGCCAATCGACTGCCGCGAATAATCCTTCCCAAAAAGACGCTTCTGGCCCTTTACCAGCCGCTCCATACCCAGGACGACGTCGCCCAACTCCTTCTGCCCGTTGCCCGATACCCCGGCGATGCCGACAATTTCACCCGGGAAGACTTCCAGGCGGATGTCTTTCAAGCTGGGCGCCCCACCCTCGCTGCGCGTGGCGGCCCCTTCCAACTGCAGCACCGGCGAAAGTTTCGATTCTTTTGAGCTGCCTTTCGGGTCGAAGAACGGGCCGGGAGCCGGCGCTTGAAGATGCAGCCCGGCAGCCAGTGGTTTATCAAACATCAGGCTCACCAGGCGGTCTTCGGTGGCATCGCTCCCCGGCAAAACGCCGGCTACACGCCCGCCGCGCAGCACGGTGATCCGATCTGCGCACTGGAGCACATCCTTCATTTTATGGGTGATCAGAACCAGGGAATAGCCATCCGACCGCAGCTTATCCAGGATCTGGTACAGCGCCTCAATTTCATGCGGGGCCAGAACCCGGGTGGGTTCATCGAAAATCAGCAGCCGGGCGTTCGAGAGCAGCAGTTTGAGGATCTCCACTTTCTGCTGCTCGCCAATCGCCAGTTGGGAAACCCGCGCCTGCGGGTTGACCTCCAGACCATACTGCCTGGAAAAATTGATGATCCGGGCATGGATATTCTTGGGGTGGTACACCGCCGGAAGGTCTTGCAAAAACAGCGCAATGTTCTCCGCAACCGTCATCGCCGGGATCAGGTTCAGGTTCTGGAAGACCATGCCCATCTGCAAATGGTGCGCGTCCTGGGGAGAGCGGATCTGGACTGCTTCGCCGCGCAGACGGATCTCTCCGCCGTCGGCGCGGTAAAAGCCGTACAGGATCTTCATCAGGGTACTTTTGCCGGCGCCATTCTCCCCCAGCAGGGCATGGATCTGACCGGGAAAGATATCGAAATCCACCCGATCATTGGCCAAAACCTGCTGGAAGCGCTTGGTGATGCCGCGCATGGTCAATAGCGGCGAAACGGTGGGTGACTGCGAATCGGCAAAGGGCATGGGGGGCCTCATTCGCTCCAAAGGGTAAGC
>JBJSYW010000066.1:0-10519 GCA_046089985.1 Chloroflexota bacterium | reverse complement strand
CGCCGACACCGAAGCGCTGCTGCAGGCCGCCGGCCCGCTGGATCTGGCCGGGGTGTGCTGCATCAACATGGATTATGGCACGCCGGACGACAACCTGTTCGCCATGTACCGCGTGGTCGAGCAATACCGGCAGAGAGGATGAGCATGGAATACCGTTTGTTTGGCCGCACCGGTGTGCTGGTCTCGCCGCTGTGCCTGGGCACGATGAATTTCGGCAGCCCCACCACGGCCGAAGAATCAACCGCCATTGTGCGCCGGGCACTGGAAGCCGGGATCAACTTTATCGACACCGCCGACATGTACCAGCGCGGCGAGAGCGAGTGCATCGTCGGCCAGGTGCTGAAAGACCTGGGGGTGCGCGAGCGGGTTTTCCTGGCCACCAAGGGCTACAACCGCATGGGCGACGGCCCCAACGAGGCCGGCTCCAGCCGCTACTATATCCTGCGCGCCTGCGAAGCCTCGCTGCGCCGGCTTCAGACCGACCATATTGACCTGTACCAGCTGCATCGCCCGCCGGCCGCGCACATCCCGCAGGATGAGACCCTGCGTGCCCTGGAAGACCTGGTGCGCGCCGGCAAGGTGCTGTATGTCGGCTCGTCCACCTTCCCGGCCTGGATGATCATGGAAGGGCTGGCGATCAGCGAGCGCTACGGCTGGGCGCGCTATGTCAGCGAGCAGCCGCCCTACAACCTGCTGGACCGGCGGGCCGAGAACGAGCTGATCCCGCTGTGCCAGAAATACGGCCTGGCGGTGCTGCCCTGGTCGCCGCTGGCAATGGGCGTGCTGGCGGGGCGCTACAGCCGCCCGGGGCAGTTCCCCAGCGGCTCGCGCGGCGACACCTGGGACAACCCGCTGATGCGCGCCCGCGTCACCCGCCGCGGCATCGCCGTGGGGCAGGCGCTGGCCGACATGGCGGCCGAGCGCGGTCTGACCGCTGCCCAGCTGGCTACGCTTTGGACCAAGGACCAGCCCGGGGTGACCGCCCCGATCGTCGGGCCGCGCACGCTGGCGCACCTGGAAGACGCCCTGCCGGTGCTGGAGATGAAGCTGGATGACGCCGACCGCGCCCGGTTCGACGCGCTGGTGCACCCGGGCAATGTCGTATCCGACTTCCATAACAGCAACGATTGGATGAAAGCGCGCATCACCGACGAGGCGCTGCAGTGAACCTCGTGCGCTGGGGCATCGTCGGCTGCGGGGATGTGACCGAGGTCAAGAGCGGGCCGGCCTTCCAGAAGGCGCGCGGCTCACAGCTGGTTGCCGTGATGCGCCGCAGCGCGGACCTGGCCCAGGACTACGCCCGGCGGCACGGCGTGCCGAAATGGTACGCCGACGCCCAGGCACTGATCGACGACCCCGAGGTGGACGCAATCTACGTCGCCACGCCGCCCGACTCGCACCGCGACTATACCCTGGCCGCGGCGCGCGCCGGCAAGCCGGTCTACGTTGAAAAGCCGATGGCGCTCAACGCCGGGCAGTGCCTGGAAATGCTGGACGCCTGCCGGGCGGCCGGCGTGCCGCTCTTCGTGGCCTATTACCGGCGGGCGCTGCCGCGCTTCCTGCTGGCGCGCCGGTTGGTGACCGACGGGACAATTGGCGAGGTGCGTTTTGTTGAAGTGCAGCTCAGCCAGCCGCAGCCGGCGCTCACCCCCGGGCAGCTGCCCTGGCGCGTCCTGCCGGAAGTGGCCGGCGGCGGCTATTTCGTCGACCTTGCCAGCCACACGCTAGATTGGCTGGACTTCGTGCTTGGCCCGCTGCAGCGCGCCGCCGGCTTTGCCCGCAATCAGGCCGGGGCCTACCCGGCCGAAGACCTGGTCAGCGCGGCGTTTGAGTTCCAGAGCGGCGTCCAGGGGGTGGGCGCCTGGTGCTTCACCAGCTTTGACGCCTGCGACCGGGTGACCTTCGTTGGCTCGCGCGGCCGGGTCAGCCTGGCTACGTTTGCCAACCAACCGGTGCGCTTGGAGACGGCCGCCGGCAGCCAGGAGTTTGAAATTCCGCACCCGCCGCACGTCCAGCAGCCGCTGGTGCAGCAGGTGGTCGATGCGCTGTTGGGGCTGGGCGAGTGCGTCAGCACCGGTGAGAGCGCCCTGCGCACCTCCTGGGTGATGGATCAAATGCTAAAGGAAAGATACGCCAATGGATAACCCTTCCCAGCCCGTTTTGCATGATCGCCCGGCGCTCACCGGCCGGCAGCGCTTGCTCACCAGCCTGGCCCACCAGGAGCCGGACCGCATCCCGCTCGACCTGGGCAGCACCCAGGTGACCGGCATTTCCGAGATCGCCTATACCCGCCTGCGCGCCGCGTTGGGCCTGCTGCCGGTGCAGCCCGAGCTATCCGACGCGATCCAGGGCCTGGCGCTGCCCGACCATGACCTGGTCGAGCGCCTGGGGGTCGATGTGCGCGGCCTGTTCCCGCTCAACAGCCACAATTGGAACATCGTGGAGCAGGAGGACGGCGAGTATTGGAGCTACTTCGACGAATGGGGCATCACCCACCGCAAGCCGCGCGACGGCGGGCTGTACTACAGCCTATATCGCGCCCCGCTCGAACAGCCTGAGCTGACCCCCGCCGATATCGCCCGCCACGCCTGGCCGCGCCTGGACGATCCGCAGCGCATCGCCGGGCTGCGCGCCCAGGCCGAAGCCTATCGCGCCGCCGGGTATGCCGTGCTGCTCAAAGACCCGTTTGCCGGGCTGTTCGAGATGGCCCAGCGCATCGTTGGCATGGAGAACCTGCTGGTGATGATGGGCGTCAATAAGCCGTTGGCCGCCGCGCTGTTCGACAAGCTGGCCGAGCTGAAGATCGCCTTCTGGGAGATGGCCCTGCCACAGCTGGCCGACGTGGTGGATGTGATCAGCCAGGCCGACGATTACGGCACGCAGGTCTCGCAGATCATCTCGCCGCGCATGTTCCGCGAGCAGCTCAAGCCGCGCTGGAAGCTGGTGCTTGACCGGCAGAAGCAGCTGGCCCCGCAGGCGAAGACCTTCTTCCACTCGTGCGGCAACGTCCGCCCGCTGCTGCCCGACTATATCGAGTTGGGGGTTGAGATCCTCAACCCGGTGCATGTGCGGGCCACCGGGATGGAGCCGGCGGCGCTGAAGCGCGACTTTGGCAGCGCGCTGACCTTCTGGGGCGGTGGGGTCGACACGCAGGGCGTGCTGCCCACCGGCGACCCGCAAGCCGTGCGCGACGATGTGCGCCGCAATATCGAGGCCCTGGCCCCGGGCGGCGGGTACGTCTTCAACACCGTCCACAATATCCAGGCCGACGTGCCGCCGGAGAACCTGGTGGCGATGTTCGAAGCGCTGGCCGAGTACGGGCTGTACGCATAGCCGCAGGAGAGCGAGGCAGCCATGCAGAACGATCCACACGCTCATGCCGCCGGCCCCATCCCGGGCCGCGCCCTGGACGGCCCGCCGGTCAATTTTGCCGTGCTGGGCGCCGGGATGATCGCCGAATACCACGCTCGGGCGGTGCAGGCCAACCAGGGCCTGGGGGCGCGCCTGGCGGCGATCGGGCATTATGACCGGCGGCGTTTTGACGAGATCGAAGCGCGTTACGGTGTGCCGTGCCGCAGCGAGGCCGAACTGCTGGCCGACCCGCAGGTGGACGTGGTGTGCATCTGCACGCCCAGCGGGCAGCACGCCGCCCAGGCCATTGCTGCGGCCGAGGCCGGCAAGCACGTGCTGGTCGAGAAGCCGATGGCCACCCGGGTGGAGGACGCCCAGGCGATGATTGCGGCCTGCCGCGCCAACCGTGTCCGGCTGGGGGTGGCGTACCAGAGCCGCACCCGCCCGATCTTCCAGCGCATCCGGGCCGCCATCGCCGCCGGCGAGCTGGGCGAGCTGACCCTCGGCCTGGTGAATCTGCCCTTCTACCGCCCGCCGGCCTATTACCGCCAGGCCGCCTGGCGCGGCACCTGGGCGATGGATGGCGGCGGGGCGCTGATGAACCAGGGTATCCACCAGGTGGACCTGTTGGGTTGGTTTATGGGCGCTCCGGCGGCGGTGACCGCCCACGCCCTGACCCTGCAGCGTGAGATTGAGGTGGAAGACACGCTCAGCGCCAGTCTGCGCTTCCCCAGCGGCGCGTTGGCGGCGATCAACGCCACCACCACCGCCGCCCCCGGTTTCCCCCCGCGGGTCGAGATTTACGGCACGTTGGGCGGCGTGCAGGTGGAAGGCGATACGCTGATGCGCTGGTGGACGACGGACAGCCGCCAGGAGCCGGTGGAAGCGCCCGCCGGGCCGGCCTCGGCCGGGGCCGGCGCCGACCCGCGCGGCATCCAGCTCGCCGGGCATACCGCGCTGGTGGGCGATTTTATCGGCGCCGTGCGTGAAGGCCGTCCCCCGCTGGTGGACGGCGATGAAGGCTTGCGCAGCCTGGCGATCGTATGCGAAATCTACCGACAGGCTGGAAGGATCGTATGAACAGCACCCTGACCGACCGCTTTCTAACTGCCGCCCGCCTGGGCGAACCCGACCAGGTGCCGGTGGCGCTGATCGTCGACAGCCCCTGGCTGCCCGGTTACGCCGGCATCGACACGCGCGACTATTTCCTGTTCCCCGAGCAGTGGCTGCAGATCAACCTCGACCTGCTGCAGCGCTTCCCGGAGGTGAGCTGGCTGCCCGGTTTCTGGGTTGAGTTCGGCATGACCGCCGAGCCGAGCGCGTTTGGCTGCAAGATGCGCTTCTACCCCGACCGCCCGCCGTCGATCGAGCCGCTGCTGCCCGATCTGGATTTTTGGGCCAGAGCTGCGCCGGTCAACCCGGCTGAAGATGGCCTGATGCCGCTGGCGCTGCGCCTGTACCGGCAGATGGATCTGCGCCTGCAGGCGGAAGGGTTGAGCATCCCAATGGTGGCGGCGCGCGGCCCGCTGACCTCCGCCTCCTGGCTGGTTGGCATCACGGCGCTGATGGAAGGGCTGGCGATGCAGCCCGAAAAAGTGACCTGCCTGCTGGAGACCGTCACCACCTCGCTGATCCGCTGGCTGGAAGCGCAGCTGGGCGAGCTTCGCCAGCCGCAGGGCATCCTGCTGCTGGACGACCTGGTGGGGATGGTCTCGCGCCGCACCTACCAGGCGCTGGTCGAGCCGCACCTGCAGCGCATCTTCAACCATTTCTCGGGGATGCTGCGCATCTATCACAACGATACGCCCTGCCCGCATTTGCTGGACAGCCTGGGGCAGGCCGGGTTTGACGTGTTCAACTTCAGCCACCAGACCGATATTGCCCTGGTCAAGCAGAAGCTGGGCGGGCGGGCGGCGCTGCTGGGCAACGTGGCCCCGCTTGAACTGGGGGTGCGCGGCACGCCCGAGCAGGTCTATGCTGCCGCGTTGGACTGCCTGGAGCGGGCCGCGCCGGGCGGCGGGCTGATCCTGTCCTTCGGCGGGGGAGTTTCGATGGGCACTCCGCCTGAGAATATCGATGCCCTGGTGCGGGCTGCCCGCGAATGGAGGCCCAAATGACCCGCTTGCACCCCGACCGCTTCTTTGACCCCGATCCAACCATCCGCCGCCTGGCGCGCGAGCTGTACACTCCGGCAGCCGGGCTGCCGATCGTCAGCCCGCACGGGCACGTCGACCCGTGGCTGTTCGCTGCCCCGGACGGGCGTTTCGGCTCGCCGGCCGACCTTCTGATCATCCCCGATCACTACGTTTTCCGCATGCTGTACTCGCAGGGCATCTCGATCGAGTCGCTGGGGGTGCCGTGCCTGGATGGCGCACCGGTGGAGAAAGACCACCGGCGCATCTGGCAGATCTTCGCCGAGCATTTCTACCTGTTCCGCGGCACGCCCAGCGGGGTATGGCTGGAGCAGGAGCTTTCGGAGGTGTTTGGCTGCGACCAGCCGCTGAACGCCGCCACCGCCCAGGCGGTGTATGACCAGGTGGATGCCTGCCTGGCAAGCCCCGAGTTCAAGCCCCGCCGGCTGTTCGAGCGCTTCAACATTGAAGTGCTGTGCACCACCGACCCGGCCTGGGACCGCCTGGAGGCCCACCAGCAGATCCACGCCTCCGGCTGGACGGGCGATATCCGGCCCACCTTCCGTCCGGACGGGGTGGTCAACCTGGATGCGCCCGGCTGGCGCGCCAACATTGACCGGCTCAGCCAGGCCAGTGGGGTGGAGATCGGCAGCGTGGCGCGCCTGCTGGAGGCGCTGGCGGTGCAGCGGCGGTATTTCAAATCCCTGGGCGCCACTGCCACCGACCATGCCGCGCTGGCGCCCGCCACCGGCGAACTGCTGCCGGCCGAGGCCGAAGCGATCTTCCAGCGCGCCCTCAAGGGCCAGGCCAGCGCGGATGACGCCGCCCGCTTTACGGCGCATATGCTGATGGAAATGGCGCGCCTGAGCATCGAGGATGGGCTGGTGATGCAGCTGCACCCCGGGGCGCTGCGCAACCACAACCAGGCCGTCTTCGATGGCTTCGGTCTGGATAAGGGCGCCGATATCCCCCAGGCCACCGAGTTCACCCGCAACCTGCTGCCGCTGCTGAACCGCTACGGCCGCGACCCGCGCCTGACGCTGATCGTCTTCACGCTCGACGAGACCACGTACGCCCGCGAGCTGGCTCCACTGGCCGGGCACTACCCGGCCCTGAAGCTCGGCCCGCCGTGGTGGTTCCACGACAGCCTGAACGGCATGGGGCGCTACTTCAATCAGGTGATCGAAACTGCCGGGCTGTACAACACCGCAGGTTTCAACGACGACACGCGCGCCTTCCCGTCCATTCCGGCCCGCCACGATGTCTGGCGGCGGGCTTCGGCCAACTGGCTGGCTGGGCTGACCGCCTGCCATATCATCGACCTGGACACCGCGCACGCCATGATGAATGACATGGCGGTGGGGCTGGCCCGGCGCGCGTATAAATTAGAAGGATAAGGACACTTCCCATGCTCACTCCCCTGGGGCTTTCCCCTTCGTTTGGTTTTGGCGACCGGCTGGGCCTGGCTACTCCCGGTCACATCATCGCGCTCACTGGTTCCAAGTTCCTGCCGATCTTCGCACAGCAGTCGGTGCGCGAGAATGCCCGCACCGGGCGCACTCCGCAGCAGGTGGTGGACGATGTCCGGCGGGCGGTCGAAGCCGCCGGGTATGACGGCCCATGGGGGGCCGACGCCGATCACCTGAAGAGCGTCGACGACCTGCCGCCGTTTATCGCCGCCGGGTACACCTTCTTCACGGTTGACCCGGGCGGGTACGTCGATAACGCCGCCGACAGCGATGCGCCGGCCGCGCTGGAGCAGAAGGCGCACGACGCCGATTGGGACCGGCTCAACGCGCTGTACCTGGGCGGCGGCGACGACAGCGGGTTTGGCGTCTTTGACCGCCTGAGCCTGCTGCGGGCGCAGGTCAAATACGGCCGGGCGATCGCCCACACCGTGGGCATGTACCGCCGGCTGTGCGAGCTGGTCGAGGCCTTCGACTTCGAAGTCTCGGTCGATGAGACCGACTCGCCCACCACCCCGCTGGAGCACTACTTCATCGTGAACGAGCTGACCCGCCAGGGGGTGCGCTTCACCTCGCTGGCGCCGCGTTTCATCGGCCGCTTTGAGAAGGGCGTCGATTACGTCGGCGACCTGGCCGCGCTGGATGCCGAGCTGGCCCGCCATGCAGCGGTGACGCGCCGGGTGGGCGGCTATAAGCTCAGCCTGCACTCCGGCTCGGACAAGTTCAGCGTCTACCCGCTGTTGGTCAAACACTGGGGCGAGCAGGTGCATGTTAAGACCGCCGGCACCAGCTACCTAGAAGCGCTGCGCACGCTGGCTGCCGCCGAACCGGCGCTGTTCGAGCAGATCTGGGCCCTGGCCCAGGAGCGCTATCCCACCGACCGGGCCACCTACCATGTCTCGGCCGAGCTGGAACAGGCCCCCGACGCCCGGGCCAGCCTGGCGGGCCTGCTGGACGATTTTCACGCACGTGAAATATTGCATGTCACATATGGCTCAGCGTTGGCACAATATGGTTTGCAGATTAAGGCGATATTGCAGCGGAATAACCAGCTGTACCAGGCCAACCTGGAAAAACACTTCCGCAAGCACCTGGATCTGCTAAAGAACGGATAGAAGCAAGGCTTATTCATAGAGGGAGGAACCAATGTTAGCGACAAAGATCATTGCCCCGCCGGGCGCGCTGCTCAGCGAGGCGCAAATCCTGGAGACCCTGCACCAGGGTCTGGCGGGGCGTTTCACCGGTCAGAAGGTGCTGGTGCTGATCCCCGATCACACCCGTTCGCTGCCGTTAGACCTGCTCTTTCGCGCCCTGGTGGACGTGCTGCACGACGTACGCCGGCTGGATTTCATGGTGGCGCTGGGCACCCACCCGCCGCTGCCCGAAGACCAGCTCAACCGGTTGGTAGGCATCACTGCCGAGCAGCGCAGTTCAAAGTTCGCCCACGTGGGCCTGCTGAACCATGCCTGGGACGACCCGGCCGCGCTGACCTCGCTGGGCGTGATCGAAAACGATGAGTTCAAGGCCATCGCCGGCAGCCACTGGCACGCCTCGCTGCCCGCACAGGTCGATATCCGCATCAACAAAGCAGTGTGTGAGTACGAGCAGATCATCATCCTCGGCCCGACCTTCCCGCACGAAGTGGTGGGCTTCTCTGGCGGGGCCAAGTACCTGTTCCCGGGCATCTCCGGGCCGGATATGATCAACGCCACCCACTGGCTGGGGGCGCTGGCCTGCGTGGTCGGCACGATCGGCATCCAGGATACCCCGGTGCGGGCGATGATCCACGCCGCCGCCCGGCGCTTAACCACCCCGCTGACGCTGGTGGCGCTGACCGTCCAGGGGCATGACCTGAGCGGGATCTTTATCGGCGACCACCTGAGCGCCTGGCAAGCCGCCGCCGATCTGTCGGCTGAGCGCCACATCCGCTGGTGCGAGCGGCCCTTCCAGCGCGTGCTCTCCAAAGCGCCCGAGATGTACGACGAATTGTGGACCGCCGCCAAGGCGATGTACAAGCTCGAGCCGGCGGTGGCGCTGGGCGGCGAGGTGGTGATCTACGCCCCGCACCTGGACACGGTCAGCCACGTGCATGGCAAATACATCTACGAGATCGGTTACCACACCCTGCCCTATTTCCTGGCCGATTGGGAGCGCTTCAAAAACATCCCGCTGGGCGTGCTGGCTCACTCGACCCACCTGCGCGGCTCGGGGGTGATCGAGAACGGCGTTGAACGGGCCAACGTGCGCGTCACGCTGGCAAGCAAGATCTCGCCCGAAGACTGCGCCCGGCTTAACCTGGGCTACCTGGACCCGAACACTATTGACCCGCGCGAATGGCAGGACCGCGAGGATGAAGGTATCTTGTATGTGCCAAAAGCCGGCGAGATCCTGTACCGACTGAAAGCCTGAAAGGAGCATTAAATCAATGAGCAGCGGTTTGAATATTCGAAGTGAGGCCGAACTGGATTTCGTTTCGCTGGGCGCGCTGGTCCACCGCCTGGACCCGGGGATCATCCCCTTCCGCAAGGCCACCGAGTGCAAGATCCACGTCAGCGGCGGTGAGTTCAACTGCGCCGCCAATCTGTCCGACTGTTTTGGCATGCGCACCGGGGTCGCCACTGCGATGGTCGATTACCCGATTGGCGACCTGGTTAACGAGCGGGTGCGGGCGATGGGTGTGCGCCCGTTCTACAAGCGCTTTAAACACAACGGGGTCAACGGCCCGAACATTGCCACCGTCTACAGCGACCAGGGTTTCGGGGTGCGTGCGCCGGTGGTGTTCTACAACCGTTCGAACGAAGCCGCGGCGCAGTTGAAGCCGGGCGATTTTGATTGGGCGGCGATCTTCGGCGGCGGGGTGCGCTGGTTCCACTCGGGCGGCATCTTCGCCGCCCTGTCGGAGACCACCGGGCAGGTGATCATCGATGCGATGAAGGCGGCTAAGGCCGCCGGGGCGATCACCTCGTTCGACCTGAACTACCGCGCCAAGCTGTGGAATATCTGGGGCGGGCAGGAGAAGGCGGTGGAAGTGATCCGCGGCATCGTCGAGCACGTGGATGTGCTGGTGGGCAACGAAGAAGATCTGCAGCTGGGCCTGGGCATCCCCGGGCCAGAAGTGGCGGCCAAATCGAAGCTCGACCCGAGCACGTTTTTCGGGATGATCGACCAGGTGGTGGCGAAGTATCCGCAGGTCAAGGTGGTGGCGACCACACTGCGCGAGGTGCACTCGACCAACCACCACTCCTGGGGCGCGGTGGCCTGGATCAACGGGCAGACCTATGTTTCGCCGACCTGCGAGTTGAACGTGATTGACCGGGTGGGCGGCGGCGATGGCTACGCCTCGGGCTTTTTCTACGGTCTGCTGAGCGGCGAGAGCGAGCAGCAGGCGGTCAACCTGGGTTGGGCGCATGGCGCGCTGCTGACCACCTTCCCGGGCGACACCACCATGGCTACCGTCGACCAGGTGCGGGCCTTTGCGAAGGGCGGCTCGGCGCGCATCCAGCGCTAGGTCGATACGCGCCGGCGTCCGCCGTATATGGGCCGGGGCCTGGCGGGCTGGATCATTCCAGC
>JBJSYW010000065.1:0-4894 GCA_046089985.1 Chloroflexota bacterium | reverse complement strand
CAGCCCGGTAGCCAGGTCGATCAGGTCGCCGGCGCGCGAGATGCCTTCGTTGTACATGATGTCGAACTCGGCGGTGCGGAACGGGGCGGCCACTTTGTTCTTGACCACCCGCACGCGGGTGCGACTGCCGATGATCTCTTGCCCAAGCTTGATCGCCTGGATGCGGCGCACGTCCATGCGCACCGAGGCGTAGAACTTGAGCGCCATACCGCCGGTGGTAGTCTCAGGGTTGCCGAACATCACGCCGATCTTCTGGCGCAGCTGGTTGGTGAAAACCACCGTGGTGTTGGTCTGCTTGATCGCGCCGGAGAGCTTGCGCAGCGCCTGCGACATCAGGCGGGCCTGCATGCCCATCGGCGAATCGCCCATGTCGCCTTCAATTTCCGCGCGCGGCACCAGTGCGGCAACCGAGTCAATGATCACCACGTCCACCGCGCCGGAGCGCACCAGCGTCTCGGTGATCTCCAGCGCCTGCTCGCCGGTATCCGGCTGCGAGATCAGCAGGCTTTCCACGTCCACCCCGCAGCGCGAGGCATAGACCGGGTCGAGCGCATGCTCCATATCAACAAAGGCACAGGTGCCGCCGCTTTTCTGGGCTTCGGCCACGATGTGCTGGCAGATAGTGGTCTTGCCGGACGATTCCGGGCCATAGATCTCGGTAATGCGCCCGCGCGGCACCCCGCCAATACCCAGGGCAATATCCAGCGACAGCGCGCCGGTGGGGATCGCTTCCACAACCATCTGGTGCGCCTCACCCAGGCGCATGATCGAGCCGTCGCCATAGCGCTTGGTGATGTCGTTAACTGCTTTGTCCAACGCCAGGCGGCGCGAATCATCCCGCCCATCGGAGGCGGGCGTCGGCTGTGGGGCTGCTGCTTTACGTGCCATGTTCGAATACTCCTTGTGTATACTGTCCAATCTGGGCCAATCTATTGCGCCACAAAAACAGGTTTCCAAGACCAGTTTGGGCTATCTGGATAAGTCTAGCACAAACGTTCTCATTGTCAAGGGCCAGTTAGCGGCGCGACCGTTGGCGCGCCGTCCGGCGGGATAAAGGCCGGGCCGGGGTCGGGGGGCCGCTCGAAGAGGAACCCATCCCGCTGGCGGAAGGTGAAAAAGGTCACCTGCCCGGGCTGGATGGTGAGCGGGGTTTTGAAGGTGGAGCCGTCGAAGTCGAGGATCAGCGTGTAGACCCCGGCGGGCAGGTCGCCCAGCACCAGGTTCTCGCGATAATAATCATCGGTGTTGACCGCCCCTTCGGCGTACGTGACGGCTTCATACAGGGTGTAGCCGTCGGGGGCGATCAGCTTGACTGGCAGTTCGTTGGCCAGGTCGCCGTTGGATTGGTAGACGCGGCCCACGATCAGGCCGGCGCCCTGCGGCGGCGAGATCCACAGCTCGGGGTTGCGGGTCTCGAAGAAGGTGCTGTCGCCCAGGCGCACTTCAAAATGCAGGTGCGGGCCGGTGACCTTGCCGGTCTCGCCCACCACGCCCAGCTGCTCGCCGCCCTCCAGGCGCTGGCCGCGGTAGACGTAGGCCTGGTCCAGGTGACCGTAGACGGTATACAGGGTCTGGTTGTTATACCCGAAATCATGCCGGATGGCGACGGCGATGCCGTAGGGGTCTTGCAATTCATTGCGCATGAAGTACAGCCCATACCCGGCCCAAATGACCGTTCCGGGGCCGGCGGCCATCACCGGGGCGCCCTTGGGAGCCGGGACGTCGATGCCAGTGTGCGGCTCGGTGTAGAACAGGTAGCCGTAGCGGTAGCGCGCCAGCGGCCAGTTGACCTCGTTAGCGCCGATCGGTCGCGTGAAGTAGAAATGGTCGTTGGGGGTTGGCTCCCAGGGGGTCGGATAGAGCGGGGCGCGCCAGAGGGAGATCGGGTCGGCGCCCTGGGTGGGGAAGGTGAAGCGGATCGGGTCGACCAGCGGTGTGGCGGTGCGCACAGGGGGCAGCGGGCTGGGCAGCAGTGCGGCGGCGGGCTGGGCCACCACCGGGGTGGGCGAAGCGGGCGCGGCGGGCTGGGCCGCGCCGGCGGCGAGCGTGGCTGCCGCCAGGGTGGCCCCCGCCAGGCCGGCCAGGTCGGCGGTGGGCAGGGGCGAAAGCACACCCGGGCGGCAGCCGGTCAGCGGCAGCGCCAGCACAGCGCACAGCCCGGCAGCCAGAAAGGCACAGCGGATCGAGCGCAGCAGGTTCATCGGGGCGTGGCGGTGGGCGTGGGGCTGCGCGTCGGGCGCGGGGTCGACGTGGGGGTAGGCGTGCGCGTCGGCCGTGGGGTGGAGGTCAGGGTCGGGGTGCGGGTCGGGCGGCGGGTCCAGGTGGGCGTGGGCGTGCGCGTTGGACGGCGGGTGTTCGTGGGCGTGGGCGTCTTGCTGATGAACGGCTTGCGCGTGTTGGTCGGCGTGGCGGTGCCAGTCATGGTGGCAGTGGCGGTGGGCGTGGGGGAATACACCGGGGTGGGGGTGTCGAGGGCGGGCTTAGGATAGATCTCGAGCATCGCCGACATCCAGTCGCTGCCCTGGCGGAAAACCAGCTCGTTATAGCGCGCGGCCGAGTAGGCCACGCGCCAGGAGGAGAGCGCCGGCAGGCGCTCCCAGCCATACGCCGCGGCCAGGGCGGTGAAATCGACCCAGTAACCCGGCGGCGGTTCGGGCAGGCGCGTGCCGCCGCGCTCATAGGCCAGCGGGTCGCCGCCCAGGCGGGCCGCCAGGTCCCAGGGCTGCACGTTGAGCGGACGGCCCTGCGCGCCGTCCTGGAAGCGGGTGCGCAGGAAGACACGCCAGAAGGTCTGCGCGCCGTAGTCTTCGCGCACCAGCACCAACCAACCGGCGCTGGCTGGGGCAGTGTTGAAGCGCAGCGCCCGGCCGGTATAGAACCAGTCTTCCATCAGCCCGGGGTACAGCGGCGAGGTAAGCGGGGTATAGGCCTGCTCCAGCGAGGCCAGGAAATCCCAGCCCACCGCCTGGGCGGTGCGCAGGCGCAGGGCGGCAAAGGAATCATCCGCGCCCTCGGCCAGTGAGGGGTACGGAGCGGCGACGCCCTCCAGCGCCACGATAGCACGCCGTCCGGAGGGCAGCGGAGCGCCGGCGGCATCTTGTTCGATCCACAGCGGGGCCGGGGAGAGCGCCGCGGCTTCGGCCAGCGCCGTCGGCAGCGGGTCGGACAGCTCTGCGCGGCCCCAGGCCAGCCCGCTCACCCGTCCCGGCAGGGTCACCAGCGGCAGCGCCAGCGAGGCATCGCCGGCGGCGTAGCCGGTCAGGTACTGGCTGTTGGGTTGGTCGACCACCGCCAGCAGCAGCCGGCCGTCGGGCGACCAGGCGGAGGCCATCGCCGGGTTCAACTGCCGCGGCCGGCGATCCGGGGCAGCCGAATCCCACACTTCCAACGCCTGCAGCCCGTCCTGGTAGGCGGCGCTCCAGGCCACCTGGCTGCCGTCCGGAGACCAGGCCGGGTTCGACTCGACCGCCGAAATGTTGCGGCTCAAATTGGTGAAGCGCTCTTCCACCCGGTCCAGATCGGCCAGCCAGACCTCCGGCTCGCCGCTGCGCAGCGAAACAAAGGCCAGCTTGCGCCCCCCCGGCGACCAGGCCGGGTCGAAGTCCGGCCCGGGGTCGGAGGTGAGCGCAATGGCGTCCTGCGAGCCGTCCAGCGGGCGGATAAAGACTTCCAGGCTGCCGCCGCCGGCCCCATCCGTCACATAGCTCTCGTAGGCCATCCACAGGCCGTCCGGAGACCAGCTGGGGTGACCGTCATACGCGGGGGTATCGGTCAGGCGCTCGACCTGCCCGCTGTCCAGCGCCAGGCTGTACAGGTCCCAGGCGCCGTCGCGGTTCGAAGCGAAAGCCAACCGCCGCCCGTCGGGGCTAAGCGCCGGGGCGCGGTCATCCCAATCGCCGGCAGTCAGGCGCAGCAGCGGAGCCTGCCCGGGACGGTAGGCATACAGGCGCGTGCGCCCCAGTTCTTCCATCGAGAGCACCACCAACCCACCGTCGCGGCCCTGGCCCCAGCCGGCCGGCGCAGCCGGCGCAAGCGGCGCGGTGGTGGCCTGCTCCGGTGCGACCGGGTCGGGCGGGAGCGGCGACGGGGTGATCGTCAGGGTAGGCAGGCCGGAGACCTCCGGCGAGCCTGCCGGCAATGCCGCCGCCGGCGCGCCGGGCGGCTGAGGCAGCGGGGCTAGCGCCTGGACGCGCGCCAGCAGGGCTTCCGGGCCAAAATAGACCAGCAGGGCCAGCAGCGCGGCAGCCGGGGTCAGCAGGGCCAGCAGCAGGCGCAGCCGGCGGGCGGGACGAGCGGGGGTCTTACGGTCCGAGGTATCCATAGATCGACTGCCGTCCATTAAACCACGCTGGGGGGCGCGGCGCAGTTAAAAAGACCTTACATTATTCGCCGCTTTCACTGTCAAAGCCCATACGGTACAACCCGGCGTAGATCCCTTCCTGCGCCAGCAGGTCGGCGTGCCGGCCCTGCTCGACGATGCGTCCATCCTGCACCACCACGATCCAATCCGCGCTGACCACGGTCGACAGGCGGTGGGCGATGACCAGGGCGGTGCGCCCGTGCAGCAGGCGGGCCAGGGCCTGCTGGATGACCTGCTCGGTCTGCGTGTCAACGCTGGAGGTGGCTTCGTCCAGCACCAGGATGCGCGGGTCGGCCAGCAGCGCCCGGGCGAACGAGATCAACTGGCGCTGCCCCACCGAGAGCACCACCCCGCCTTCTTCCACCGGAGTATCGTAGCCCAGGCGCATGCGGCTGATGAACTCGTGCGCGCCCACCGCCTGGGCCGCGGCGATCACCTGCGCGTCGTCGGCATCCAGCCGACCAAAGCGGATGTTCTCGGCCACCGTGCCGGCGATTGCCACCCCGCCGCAGGCGGTCACGCTGACCCGCCTGC
>JBJSYW010000064.1:0-4183 GCA_046089985.1 Chloroflexota bacterium | reverse complement strand
CAACGTGCTCAGCGGCGCGCTGGCGGGGATGACTGGCCCGGCTGCCGGCGGGGCTGCGGCTGCCGGCGGCGCGCCGGCGGGCGGCGCTCCCACTGGCGGCGCTCCAGCGGTGATGACTCCCTCCGAAGCCGCGGCGTACCTGCGGGTCGCGGAAGAAGACGTGATCGCCGCCATCCAGGCCGGCGATCTGAAGGCCAAGAAGATCGGCAACGCTTATCGCATCAGCAAGGAAGCCCTGGACGCTTTCCTGGCTAGCTAAAAAATCAGCCAATAACCGAAAGCGAGCGGGCGCACGGTGCGCTCGCTCGCTTTCGGTTTCATCACCCGGATTTCAGGCTTCCAGCAGGGCGTCCTGGATCAGGCGCACCTTATCCGGCGCCAGCCCCTTGCCGGCCTTGCCGGTGCGGCGCACCACGTCTTTCAGATCTTTCAGCATCACCGCCTCGGCGCTCAGTTCGGCCTCCTCGGCGGGTTGGATGGTGGTGCGCGGGTCGGTGAACACCAGCGCCACCTGCACCGGCGGGATCTCCTCTTCCGGCAGGCGCTTCTTCAGGTAGTCCAGCAGAGCCTTGCTCTCACTGGCTGCCTCCAGGTCCGGGCGTCCCAGGCCCTCCTGGGCGAAGACCTTCAGATAGGCATAGCCCAGCCCACCGCCCGACTGCCGCCAGCGCCCCTTCTTGTAGGTGATCATGCCGCGCTGGTAGTAGGGCAGCAGCACCCACAGCCCCGACGGCCCCACCAGCAGGTGGTTGACCGGGGTGGCGTAGTGGTACAGGGTGTATTTTTTGTCCATGCCCTTCAGCGCGCTGTCCAGCATTTCATCCGGGCGCGGTTTGCGCCCCCAGCGGTTGGTGTAGAAGATGCCCACCTGTGACAGGATGAAGCCGAACAGCAGCATTACCAGCGAGATGCTGACCTGCTCCGGGTACTGGAAGGAGATGTACATCCCACCCATCAGCACCAGCAGCCCGCCCAGCATGCAGGCCCGGCCGATGCGCGCATTGCGTTTGATTAAGCTGTCATTGCGGGTGATATTCATGGCACATACCGTTTCAGGATCAGGCTGGCGTTCTGCCCGCCCAATCCAAATGAATTCGAGAGGCATACATTGACTTCCGCGCGCCGGGCGTGATTGGGCACGTAATCCAGGTCACACTCCGGGTCGGGGTACTCATAGTTGATCGTCGGCGGGATGATGCCGCGGTGGATCGCCAGCAGGCAGGCCAGCGCTTCGACCGCCCCGGCCGCGCCCATCGGATGGCCGATCATCGACTTGGTTGAGCTGACCGCCAGCTTATAGGCGTGCTCGCCAAAGACGCTCTTGATGGCGCGGGTTTCGGTGCCGTCGTTGGCTGGGGTGGACGAGCCGTGGGCGTTGATATAATCCACCGCTTCCGGCTGCATGCCGGCGTCTTCCAGCGCCCAGCGCATGGCGCGCGCCCCGCCCAGCCCGTCCGGCTCCGGCGCGGCGATGTGATAGGCGTCGGCGGCGGAGGCGTGCCCGGCTACCTCGGCATAGATGCGCGCCTTGCGTTCCAGGGCGTGCTCCAGGCTCTCCAACACCAGCGCGCCGGCCCCTTCGGAGAAGATGAACCCTTCGCGCTTGCTGTCAAACGGGCGGCTGGCTGCAGCCGGCGCATCGTTGAAGTTGACCGGTAGGGCGCGCATGGCGCAGAACCCACCGATGGTCCAGATGCGCAGCAGCGCTTCGACCCCGCCGGTGATCATCACATCCGCCGCGCCGCGGCGGATCACCTCCGCCGCCTCGCCGATGGCCTGGGTGCCAGTGGCGCAGGCGGTCGAGATGGTGTTGGTGTAGCCCAGGCACTGGAACTGCTGCGCCAGCATAAAGGCCGGGATGTTCGGGATGCTGGTAGGCAGCACGAACGGCCCAATTTTGGACAACCCGGAGGTGTTATAGGTTTCCACCCCTTCGATTATTTTGTCCACCCCGCCCATCACTGTCCCAAACAGCACCCCGGCCCGTTCGGGCACGGGCATTTTTTCACCCAGGCCGGCGTCCTTCACCGCCTGCGTCCCGGCTGCCAGGGCGACCTGGCAGGCGCGCGGTGTGCGCCGCGCCTCTTTGCGGTCCATGTACAGTTCGACATTGAAATCGGGGATGTCTCCGGCGATCTGGCAGGCCAGCTCGCTGGGGTCAAACTGCGTGATGCGGCGGATCCCAGACCGGCCTTCGGCCAGCCCGTCCCAGTACTGTTCGAGCGTCGACCCCAGCGGGGTGACCGCGCCCAGCCCGGTGATGACGACCCGCTTTCGTTCGCTACGGTTGGTCATACAGCTCCTCTGTCTTTGTAGTGGGGGATGTGGCTGAGGCCTGCGCCAGCCGTTCCTGGATGGCGCCTTGAATGGCCTGGATCAGGTTCGCCGCCACGGCTTCACGGGCGGTACGGATGGCCGAAAGCAGCGCCCGGGCATCTGAGCGGCCGTGACCAATGAACACCAGCCCGTTGACGCCCAGCAGGGGCGCCGCACCCACTTCGGCCGGGTCCAATAGTTTTTTGATCCCGTCAAAGGCCGGCATTGCCAGCAGCGCGCCAACCTTGGTGCGCAGGCTGGCTTTCAGCTCGCCCTTGAGCACCTCGGTGATCAGCTTGGCGACCGCCTCGCTGGATTTGAGCAGCACGTTGCCGGTGAAGCCGTCCGTCACCACGACATCGGCGTGCCCGCCGAACAGCTCTTTGCCCTCCACGTTGCCGATGAAGTTTAGCCCGCTCCCCGCCAGCAGCGGATAAGCGCCCTTGACCAGTTCATTGCCCTTGCCGGCTTCTTCGCCGTTGGACAGCAGCCCAACCCGCGGCTGCGCCACCCGGCGCACTTTCTCGGCATAGATCGAGCCCATCTGGGCAAACTGCAGCAGGTGCTCCGGTTTGCACTCCGGGTTGGCGCCGATATCGGCCACCACGCAGTACCCGTTCTTGACTGGGAACAGGGCGGTCAGAGCCGGGCGTTCGACGCCCGGGATGGTGCCCAGGCGGAAATAGGCCGTAGCCAGCGCTCCGCCGGTGTTGCCGGCGGTGACGAAAGCGTCGGCCTCGCCGTTCAGCACCAGGTCCATGCCCACCGCCATCGAAGTGCGTGAAGTCTTCTTTTTCGCCTTCAGCGCCAGCTTCATCCCCTTGTCTTCCATGGTGATGGTGTCCTGGGCGTCGACCAGGCGCACCTGGCCGGGTTGGGCGCCGGCGGCGGCCAGCAGGGGCTGCAGGCGATCTGCCGGGCCGACCAGGATGACCGGGTCTCCGAACAGGCGGGCAGCATGCAGGGCAGCCTCGACTTCCGGGCCGGGGCAGTCATCGCTGCCCATCGCGTCCAATACAATGCGCATAGGTGCTCTCCTCGTTAGACCCCAAGGTCCGCTGACCCAGCCAGCAGCCCTTGGGGTCTAACAATCTACGAAGATATTTGCTTGACAATGCAGTAGTCCCGATTATAATACCTTTTGCTTTCGCGCTGGTGCTGGAACTGGCAGACAGGCATGGTTGAGGGCCATGTGCCGCAAGGCGTGTGGGTTCGATTCCCACCCAGCGCATCAAAGCGGTATGCTTTATCGAGGGGCTTTCATTCGCTTTACGGCAAATGAAAGCCCCTCGGCGCGTTTCAGGGTGGACACCTCAATTCGGATGTAGTAAACTCACACCCATCAATCCCAAACGAGCACGGCAAGGAGGGACCGCATGGCAAAATTTCCGACCGATGCATGGCTGATGGCGCTGAAAGATAAGCTCAACTCGGATGCCCGCTATGCCCAGGTGGCGCGCAATTGGGAAGGCGATATGCTGTTCATGATTGAGCCGGGCGGGGAACTGCTCGAGCCGCAGCGCTATTACCTGGACCTGTGGCACGGCGCCTGCCGGGACGCCTACCCCGTGCCCGACGGGCAGGAAGCTAAGGCGGTTTTCACCCTCAAAGCCCCGTATGACAACTACGTGCGCCTGCTGAAGGGCGAGATCGAGCCGATGCAGGCGCTGCTGACGCGCAAGATCGGTGTGCAGGGCAACATGGCGGTGCTGATGCGCAGCGTGCCCACCGTGCTGGATTTCGTGCGCTGCTGCCGGGAAGTGACATCAGGCACCCTGTAGGTCAGGGCTGCCGGGCCTGGCCGCTGTCCGGCGAGATCATCAAAGAAGAAGAATTGACAGCTTCGAAGGCTGAACCGTATACACGG
>JBJSYW010000063.1:0-4013 GCA_046089985.1 Chloroflexota bacterium | reverse complement strand
CTGCTGGACAACCAGGCGCAGCTGGCGTTGGTGGAAGCCCGCCGCCTGCCCGAACACGCCCCCAAGCTCTGGAAGCTGACCCCCGAGCAGATCACCCGCCTGCAGCTGGGCCAGGTGGTCTCCCAGCCGCGTGACCCGCTCTACCCGCTGCTGGCCCCGCTGTTCTCGCCCCAGCCGGTGCAGCCCGAACACACCGCCCTGACCCGCACCCCCGCCCGCCTGGATCTGCTTGGCGTGCTGGCGCTTGGCCCGCTGCGTTCCGGGTTGGGCTACAGCCGCGAAGACCAGGCCCTGCTGCTCTCGCTGGCCGACCAGGCCGGCACCGCCATTTATGTTGCGCGCCTGATCCGCGACAGCCGGGCCGAAACCGAGCGCCGCGTTGAAGCCGAAAGCCGCCTGGAAAGCTACCGCAGTTCGCCGTTGGGCCGCGCCGAAGCGCTGGCCGAACGCCTGACCGCCCAGCCGCAGCTGGCCCTGGTCGAAATCCACAGCCTGGCCCAAAGCGCCGGCAAAGACCCCGACTGCGCTAGCCTGGTTGGCAATCTGGCCCAGGCGCTCCAAGACCGCGATTCGGGTATGCTCTCGGCATTGGCTGAAGGCTTCAACTACCTGTACCAGAGCCAGTTCACCCCCGCCCTGGTGCCCATCGGGCTGCAAAACATCATCGTCTCGCTGCAGGCCATGACCAGCACGCTGGAACTGGACCCCGCCGCACGGCACGAGCACACCCGCGCCGCCCAGGTCTACCGGGCCTGCCTGCAGGCCTACGAGGCCAGCTCGATCCACCAGATCATGGATTTCGAAGGCCTGCTCCATCCCGCAGACGCCGCGCCCGCCGGCCTGCCCCCGGGTTACCTGGACGGGCTGGTGAGCGTGCTGGCTGACCTGCACCCGGTGGCCGAAGCGCTGCACGCCAGCGAGCGAGTGGACACCCCGGCCGATAAGCTGGCCTACCTGGCTAGCGCGGTGAACGGTCTGCGCCATGTCGATCACCAGGCCCGCGCCACGCTCGGCTCGGCAGACCAACCGGTGATGGAGCAGATTGCCAACAGCTGGCTGGCCACCGTCACCAACGCCATGAGCGAGCTGCAAACCGGCGCGCGCCTGGTCTGCCGCCTGCTGACCCGCAGCACCTGGCAGGACGATGTGATCGCCCTGGCGCTCAGCGTGCAAAACAGCGGGCGCGGCGCGGCGCTGCAAGTGCGCGTCAACCTGGCCCCTTCATCCGAATACACCCTGATCGATGCGCTGGCGGTGGTCGAACGCCTGGCCCCGGGTGAAGAGGCCGAACTGCATCTGCGCATCCGCCCACACCTCAGCGCCGGGATGGACCACTTCCGCGCCCGCTTCATGATCCTGTACACCGACCCACGTGGTCCCGACCAGGTAGAGAATTTCGCCGATGTGGTGCACCTGATGTCCACCGGGGCCGAGTTCCAGTTTATCCCCAACCCCTACGTGGTGGGCACCCCGCTGAAAACCGGCTCGCCGCTGTTCATGGGCCGCCAGGACGTGGTGACCTTCGTGCAAGACAACCTGAATGCCCTGCACCGCAACAACCTGGTGCTGATCGGCCAGCGCCGCACCGGCAAAACCTCGCTGCTGAAACAGCTGCCCCAACGCCTGGGCGACGAGGTGCTGCCGGTCTACCTGGACGGGCAGACCCTTGGCCTGGACCCCGGCATGCCGCACTTCTTTCTCAGCCTGGCGACCGAGATCGCCTTCGCCCTGGAAGACCGCGGCTTCGCCATCAATCCACCCGAGCTGGAAGATTACCAGGGCGGCCCGGCGGCTGCCTTCGAGAAAGGCTTTCTGGTCCGCGTGCGCCAGGCGATCGGCCCGCGTCACCTGCTGATCATGTTCGATGAGTTTGAGGAACTGGAGACCGCCGTGCGCCGCGGCGACCTGGAGCCGTCGATCTTCGGCTTCCTGCGCCACCTGGTGCAGCACCATGAGAACCTGAGCGTGATCTTCTGCGGCACGCATCGCCTGGAACAGCTCGCCTCCGACTACTGGAACGTGCTGTTCAACATCAGTCTGTACCAGCACATCGGATACCTGGAGCGCGAGCAGGCCCTGCGCCTGGTGCAAGAGCCAGTAGCCGGTTTCGGCATGCGCTATGACGACCTGGCCCTGGAAAAGATCTGGCGGGTCACCTCCGGTCACCCCTATTTCCTGCAGCTGCTGTGTCACAGCCTGGTCAACCTGCATAACAAATCGCAGCGCGCCTACCTGACCATTGCAGATGTCAACAGCGCGCTGGACGAGATCCTGGCTGCCGGCGAGGCGCACTTTGTCTATATGTGGGCCGAATCTACCCCGCAAGAGCAGCTGGTGCTGACCGCCCTCAGCCGCATGGCGCCGCTCACCGGGCAGGCCAGCCCGATCCAGGTGGTCGACTTCTTCGACGAACGCGGCGTGACCATCGACCGGGCGGCGGTCGGCGGCGCCCTGCACCGCCTGACGCTGCGCGACATCCTGCAAGCCAGCTTCGCCGGCGAGGCCGGAGCCGGCAGCGAACCGGGCTCCGGCGAGGCCTACCGCTGGAAGCTCGGCCTGCTGGGGCTGTGGATCGAAAAATACAAATCACTCAGCCGGGTGATCAGCGAGGTTGTTCAATGAGTAATCCGTACATTTACCGCGGGCCGGTGCGCTCGGCCGAGATGTTCTTCGGCCGCAACCACGAGCTGCGCGAGATCGTGGCCTTCCTGAACGGCAACCAATCGGTCTCGATCGTCGGCCCGCGCAAGATCGGCAAGACATCCCTGCTCTTCCACCTGCAGCGCCGCGAGACCTGGCCCGAGTTGGGGCTGGAAGCCGCCACCCTGCTGGTTTACCTGGACTGCGAGGTGTTGGGCAGCGCCGCCCACGAAGAGATCTTCGCCGCCTTTGCCGCCGAGATCGCCGCCGCGCTGGATGAGCGCGGGCTGCCGGCGGAAGCCGAACTCCAGGCGGCGATGGACCGGCCGTCGCGGCTGGCATTTGAACGCGCCATCCGCAAGCTGAACCAGCGCGGCCTGCGCGTGGTGCTGGTGCTGGACGAGTTCGAGCGCCTGGGCACCAATGCCAGCCTGGATGTTAATTTCTTCAATGCCCTGCGTTCCGCCGCCGGGCGCTACCAGCTGGCCTTCATCACCGCCTCGGCCCGCCCGCTGATCCAGCTCACCTACATGGGCCGCGCGCAAGAGATCCTCTCCAGCCCGTTCTTCAACATCTTTGCCCCGCTGCAGCTGGGCCTGCTGCCCAAGGACGAGGCCCGCCAGGCGATCGCCGGCCCGGCGGAGCGCAGTTGGGTCGGCTTCCCGCCGGCAGTGGAAGACCTGATCTACGAACTGGTGGGCGGCTTCCCGCTCGGCATCCAGGTGGCCGGCTTCCACGCCTGGGAAGTGCTGCACAACAACCCCACCCCGCAGATGGGCGAGATCGAGCGCCGCAGCATGCAAGAGCTGGCCCCGCACTTCGAATACTACTGGCGCAACCTGTCGCCGGCCGAACAGGACGCGCTGCGCCGCATCCACGATCTGGCCCCGCAGGCCGGCCGCGACACCACACTGCGCACGCTGCTGCGCGACCTGGTGCAGAAATGCCTGCTTGAGCAGGAAGCCGGCGCTTACCGCTACCCGGGCCGGCTGTGGGCGGCTTTCATCGGCGGGCAGAGCATGCCCCCCGCCCCGGCCCTGCAGGCCGGCGGCTCGCTGACCGGCGCACAGCTCGGCCCGTACCAGGTGTTGGAGCTGGTGGGCCGCGGCGGGATGGCCGAAGTCTACAAAGGCCGCCATGCCCGCTTGGGCCGCACCGTGGCGATCAAAGTGCTGCCGGCGCGCGCCGCCGCCGATGAACACACGGCCCAGTTTGCCCAGCGCTTCGAGCGGGAGGCGCGCGCCGTGGCCTCGCTGCGCCACCCAAATATCGTGGAAGTGTTCGACTTTGGCGACGTGAACGGCACCTATTACATGGTGATGGAGTTTGTCAGCGGCGCGGACCTGGGCCGCCGGCTGCACCAGCAGGGCTGC
>JBJSYW010000062.1:0-3595 GCA_046089985.1 Chloroflexota bacterium | reverse complement strand
CGCGGGAAGCCGTACATCTCGCCGGCCGGGTTGTGGGCTTCCACCAGGCCGTCGCTGTACAGCAGCAGCAGTTCGCCGGGGGCCAGGCGGGCGGAGGTCTCTTCATAGCGCATCCCCGGCAGCAGGCCAAGCGGCATCCCGGTGGCGCGCAGCTCACGCACCCCGCCGGCCGTCCAGCAGATCGGCAGGTTGTGCCCGGCGTTGGCAAATACCAGTTCACCGCCGGCCGGGTCAAGCACCAGGTACAGGCAGGTGACGAACATCTTGGGCGGCATATCCGGGCAGAGCAGTTCGTTGGCGTGCTGCAGCACCTCGCCCGGGGATGTGGAGCGCTCGGCCGCGCTGCGCAGCAGGCTGCGGGCGGTGGCCATCACCAGCGCAGCCGGCACCCCCTTGTCGGTCACATCGGCCACGATAAACCCCAGCCGCCCGCCGGGCAGCTGCAAGAAATCATAGAAATCGCCCGAAACCGCCCGGGCCGGCTGCCAGTGGACCGCCACACGCCAGCCGGGCAGATCGGGAGCAGCCTCGGGCAGCAGCGTGCGCTGGATCAGGCGCGCCACCTGCATCTCCTGCTCGACACGCTCGCGCTCACGCGCCTCCAACTGCTGTTGGCGAGCCAGTTGGGCCACGCGCAGCGCCGGGGCGGCCTGAGTGGCCAGGCTGTGCAGCAGGCGGTAGTCGTCGCTGGAGTAGTCCTGCTCCGAGCGGCGCGGCCCCAGGTTCAGCAGCCCAATCAGCTCTCCCTGGCTGACCAGCGGCACGACCAACCGCACCCCGGCGTCTTTCATCGAACGCAGCGCCGGCGACTCCATCACCAGGCCATCCAGCGCCACCACGCCCGGGGCGGTCAGAAAATAGGCCAGCAGCGGGTCGTTCGGGGCAATATCAAGCTGAAACGCCTTGACCGGTGCGCCCGGGCGTGCCCCGTCTGGCGCGGCCGGGCGCACCGCAGCGCCGGTGAGGCCGGCGGCGCGATCCTGCCGTCCAGCGCGCAGGCGGTCGAACAGCGCGCGCCAGCTGCGCTTCACCGCTGCTCCAGCCTGACCCGGGCGTTCAACCCCTGTACTCCCGCCGGTCTAGCCAATGCGCCTCCATCACCGGTTCACGGCTGGGCTGCGCCCAGCTCCCACTCGGCCGGCGGCAGGCGCATCAGCGAGCCCCATTCGTCCGAGGCCGGCCGGCCGTGCAGGTCACGCAGCACCTGGCGAGCGGCCAATCCCAGGATGGCGGTAAACGTCGGATAGGCGATTTGCAGGTCGGCCAGCTGCTCGATGTCCATATCAGCGGCCATCGCTGCCGCGGCCACGTGCACCACCTCCAGCGCCTGCTCGCCCACCACGTGCGCCCCCAGGATGCGCCGGCTGCGGCGCGAGACCACCAGCTTGCACAGCCCCACCGGGTGACCGTCGATCACCGCCCGGTCCAGGTCGGCGTATGGCACCACGCCGGTCAGCACATCGAACTGTCTGGCTGCCTGCTCCTCGGTCAGACCCACGCTGCCATACTCCGGGTCGGTGAATCCGCCGTGCGGGACAATTTTATGTGCCTGGCGCTGGCCCACGCCGCGCACCGCGTTCTCGGCCGCAGCCAGGGCTTCGTACCCGGCGCTCTGCACCAGCATCATCCGCCCGGTGATATCGCCGGCAGCGAAGATGTGCACGGCGCTGGTGCGCAGGAAATCATCTGCGCGCACATACGGGCCGTTGGTCTCGACCCCGGCCGCCGCCAGGTTTAATGAGGCCAGGTTGCCCACCCAGCCGGTGGACAGCACCACCGCTTCCACATCCAGCGGGTGAACCACATCGCCCTTGCGATAATACAGCGTCTGCCCGTCCGGCCCGCTCTCCAGCCGCTCCACGCCCTGGATGCCGGTGACCAGGCGCAGCCCGCGCTCCTCAAAACCCTGCGTCACCGCCGCCGAAACGGCTGCGTCTTCAATCGCCAGCAGGCGCGGCGAGCGCTCCAGCAGGGTCACCTGGCTGCCAAAGGCGGCGAAGATCGAAGCCAGCTGGCAGCCGGTGGCGGCCGCGCCGACCACTGCCAGCGAGCGCGGCAGTTTGCGCAGACCCCAGACATCGCTGTGAATCAGGGCGTGTTCTGCGCCGGGGAAATCCAGCCGGCGAGCGCGCCCGCCGGCGCACAGGATGAACTTCTGTCCCTGCAGCTTCCGCCCATCCGGCAGTGCCAGGGTATACGGATCGATAAAGCAGGCCTCGCCGGCTTCGGCGAAGACCTCTACTCCGGCCTGGCGCAGGTGATCCACCAGCTGCTTCTTCTCGTGGATAGCATAGACGGTCTGCTGGGTGCGGGCCATCAGCGCCGAGAAATCCAGGCTGGGCGGGTCGGTATGCAGCCCGTATTCGTCAAACTGCTCATAGTCGCGCCGCAGGCGGGCGGCCTTGGCCAGCACGCGGGTTGGGGCGCAGCCATCGTTGGTGCAGGTGCCGCCCATCCTGGCCCGCTCGACCAGCGCCACCAGCGCGCCCAGCTCGCGGGCGCGCAGCGCTGCCGTCACCCCCGCCGGGCCGCCGCCGATCACGATTACATCGTACATTTGCTCCTCCTTGTTGTCAGAGACCGGTGTCATTCGTCCAGTTCCAGCAGCATGCGCCAGGCGGCTTCGTCGTTCTGGCGGCGCGCCCCGGGGCCAACCAACCATAATGAGAGCGTCTCAGGCTGCAGCGTCTGCTCGACTGCCGCGGTGAGCTGCTCGCCCAGGCGTTCAAGCGAGACCTCCGAGCGCACCGCCTCGCCGAAAGCAGCCAGGATGCGCTCGGCGTCATATTTTTGGCGATAGAAGCGCCGGTCGATCGCCGCCTGCACCTGGCCACGCAGCGGGTTGAACAGCGCCGCCACCCCCAGGGTGGAAATCACCGCCGCCGCCCCCGACGACTGCCCGCTCCAGGTTGAGAACAGCGCCTGCAGGCCCATCACCGAAGCCATGTACAGCGAGCCAAGCACCAGCGTCAGCACCGAGTAGACCAGGGCCTTGTTGATCAGGCGGTCGATCTCCCACAGACGGTAGCGCAGCATGGCGATCACCAGCCCGGCGGGGAAGATCAGCCACAGCAGGTCGCCCACCAACCCTGCCAGCAAGTCGGCCAGCGGGCTGGGTCCGAATGGCTCCCACTGCGGGGCAATCGCCACCGCCACGGTGCTGAGGGTTTCAATGCTCAACAGCAGCAGCAGGCTGAAAGCCACCCACTTGGTCTGCTGGCGCTCGACCACATTCGAAACACGCAAGTAGCGGTAAACCTGCATCGAGATCGCCGTCACCATCCAGGCCGCTACCACCAGGTTGATCGTGTCGTTCGACTGGTTGGCCGGGCCGAACTGCGGCAGGAAAAACCACGAGATGAACCACAGGATGAACAGGCGCGGCAGCCAGACCGCCCAGCGCGGCACGAAGCGTCCATCCGGGAAGATCAGCATAAACAGCACGAACAGCAGCGCTCCCAGGAAGCCGATCAGCGTGGCAGCGTCCGTCCAGAAACCTTCACCGTCCACCACCGTCGAGACGCTGCTGTTCAGCACCAGGCTGAAGCACAGCAGCATATAGGCGGTGTACAGTGCCATGCGTTCGTGGACCAGA
>JBJSYW010000061.1:0-6725 GCA_046089985.1 Chloroflexota bacterium | reverse complement strand
ATCCGCCTCGGCCGCGGCGCCACTCAGGCGCTCGATATAGGCCTGTGGGACGAGCGTGTTGACCGTGCGGCGCCGGTTGGCGAAGCCGTGCGCGCCTGCGCCCAGGCCCAGCCACGGCAGGCTGCGCCAGTACTGCAGGTTGTGGCGGCAGGCATAAGCTGGGTTGGCGGTTGGGCTTAGCCCGGCTGCAGCCGGGTCCGTTTGCCGATCGCCCGGACCGTCCAGCCGGGGAGCGTGCCGGTGCAGCGCCCAGTTGGAGATCTCGTACTGCACATAGCCGTGCCGGGCCAGCGTCTCGGCGGCCCATTCGTACATTTCAGCCGCTGCGTCGGGGTCGGGTGGGGCCAGCAGGCCGCGCCGGGCCAGGCGGCCGAAGGGCGTGCCGTGCTCCAGGGTGAGGGCGTAGAGCGAGAAATGCTCGGGCTGCAGCGCCAGCGCCCGCTCCAGGGTACGCTGCCAGCTGGACAGCGCCTGCTCAGGCAGGCCGAAGATCAGGTCCAGGTTCAGGTTGTCGAAGCCGGCCTGGCGCGCCCAGGCCACCGAGCGGATCACGTCTGGGAAGTCGTGCGTGCGTTCCAGCAGGCGCAGTTCGACCGGGTTGGCCGACTGCACCCCCAGGCTGATGCGGTTGAAGCCGGCCTGCCGCAGCCCAGCCAGGTGTTCAGGCGAGAGCGTGCCAGGGTTGGCCTCCAGCGTGATCTCGGTGGTTGGGTGAATCTCGCATGCAGCCCGCAGCGCATCCAGGATGGCTGCCATCTGCGCGGCAGAGAGCAGCGACGGGGTGCCGCCGCCGAAGAAGATCGTTCCCACCGCCAGCCGCCCGGCAGGCGGCTGTGCCCCGGGCGGAGCGCCGGCCGCGGCGTGGCGCGCAAAGCCGCGCGCCGCAGCGTGGATCTCGCTGCACAGGGCTTCCACGTAGCGCGGGATTAGCGCCTCCTGACCGGCGTAGGTGTTGAAGTCACAGTAGCCGCAGCGGTGGATGCAGAACGGGATGTGCAGGTAAACGCTCGTCTCCAGCATGCCTTTAACCCAATAACCATTCGATTATAACAGACCTGTCAGGGTGCTTTTCAACCCGTCCCGTATGGTATAATGCCCATCCGTATGAGTCCAGACAATCAAACGAATACCACCAAATTATGCCCGGTTTGCGGGACGCGCGTCAGCGCCGACGCCCTGCGCTGCCTGGTGTGCGGCGCCGACATGTCCGGCGCAGGCCGTGAAGCGGCCTCGAAACCGGCCAAGGCCGGTCCTGCCGTGCAGGGCAGCCGCATGCCCGAGATCACCCTGAGCATCCCGGCTGTAATTGGCCTGCTGGTGCTGTTCCTGGTGATCGGGGCGGTGGCGGTCTTCTTTGGGCTGCGCCAGCTCACCCCGGCTGCCAGCCAGGTCACTCCCAGCCCCACCTCCGGGGCAACCGAGACGCCCACGCTCACCCCCACCCCGGTGACGCCCACCGCCACCTGGACCCCCGAGCCAAGCCCGACCCCCTTCGACTACACGGTCAACACCGGCGATACCTGCGGCAGCATTGCTTACAGCTTCAACGTTTCGATCCAGTCCATCGTGCTGCTCAACAACCTGCCGGCCGACTGCTCGACGCTGATCGTGGGCCAGAAGCTGCTGATCCCGCAGCCCACCCCCACCGCCACCCCGCCGCCCACCTCCACGCTGAGCGGCGCAGAAGCCACCGACGCCGCCTGCGAAAAGGTTGATTACACCGTGCAGGAAAATGACACGATGAGCGGCATCTCGCTCAACTACAACGTGCCGGCCGAAGCGATCCGCGAATACAACGGCATGGTCAACGACATCGTGCGCTTCGGGCAGGTGATGATCATCCCGCTGTGCCGGCGCAACGCCACTCCCGGCCCAACCCCCACGCCCACCACCCCGCCGCCTTACCCGGCGGTTAACCTGTTGCTGCCGGCGGATGGCGCTCCGTTCGCCCCGCAGGCCGGTGTGATCACGCTGCAGTGGGCTTCGGTCGGCGCGCTGCGCGAGAACGAGTCGTACGCAGTCAGCATCGAAGACCTGACCGGCGGGGAGGGCCGCCGCAAGGTCAGCTATGTCAACGACACCAAGTTCATCGTACCGCAGGACTTGCTGCCCAACGATAATACCCCGCACGTGATCCGCTGGTGGGTCACCACCGTGCGCCAGATCGGCACCGATAACGACGGGAACCCGATCTGGGAATCGGCCGGGGCGATGGGCGCGCCGCGCGTCTTCACCTGGATTACCACCGGCGTGATCTCCACTCCCACGCCCTGAAGCGGCGAGCCGCCATCAAAAAGCAGCCCCAGCGGTATTGGACCACTGGGGCTGCTTTTTGATACGTTCTCAGCCAGGCTTACTTCGCGCGGGCCTTCTCGGCGGCCGTTTCCAGCATGGCGGTGGTCAGCGACTTGGGCCGCTCCAGCGGCTGGTTCAGCGCCCGCGCCCACACTGCATTGGCGGTGACGCCCAGCGCCCGGCTGACGCCGAACAGCACGGTGTAGAAGCCGTAGATGCCCTGATCGCTGCCGTCCTGCACGCCGAAATTCTGCTGCAGCGAGCCGCTGATGGCGTCCACGTTGGGCCACGGGTTCTTGGCTTTGCCCTGGTCGATCAGCACCTGCGGGACGATGTCATAGACCATCGAGGCCAGCTTGAAGATCGGCGCTTCGGGGAAGTGCTTGCGCCCATACACCAGCTGGGCGGTGAAGCGCGGGTCGGTCTTGCGCAGCACGGCGTGCCCGTAGCCGGGGATGACATGCCCGGCGCTGAGCGTGTCCCAGGCGAATTGGCGCAACTCCTCGGCGGTGGGCACCCCGTTGTACTTCTTGTAGACTTCCAGCAGCCAGTCCAGGGCTTCCTGGTTGGCGCGCCCATGCAGCGGGCCGGCCAGGCCGTTCATCCCGGCCGAAACCGCGTAATACACGTCCGACAGAGTCGAGCCGACCATGTGGGTGGCGTGCGCGCTGACGTTGCCGCTTTCGTGATCGGAGTGGATAATGAAATACAGCCGCATCAGGTCGGCATAGGCCGGGTCGGGCACGCCCATCATGTGGGCGAAGTTCGCCGACCAGTCCAGCGCCGGGTCAGCCTGCGGGATGCGCGCATCGCCGAACTTCAGGCTGTAGATGAACGCCGCGATCGCCGGCAGCTTGGCGGTCATGTTCAAGCTGTCTTCGAGGGTATAGAGCCACTGCTCGTCCTTCTTCATCCCCTCGTCGTACTTTTTAGTGAAAACCGACTCGGTCTGCATCGCCAGGATGGCCTGCGAGAAGAGCGTCATCGGTTGGGCCTTGGGGCTCATCGCGCACAGCACATCGTAGACGTACTGCGGCACCTGGCTGCGGGCCTTCCACTCGTTCTCGACCTCCATGGCCTCATCGAACGTGGGGATCTCACCGACCAGCAGCAGGAAATACAGCCCGCCCACCAGCGGCACCTCGCTCCCGGGCAGCTTGGGCAGTTTCTCGAACAACTCGGGGATGGTATACCCGCGCAGCCGGATGCCCTCGTCCGGGTCAACATACGAGATGTCGGTCACCAGGCCCTTGACGTCGCGCATGCCGCCGTACACCTGTTTGATGGTCACATCCCCCACGCTAACGTCGCCGCCTTCGGCAAGCAGTTTCTTGACCCGCTCGCGCCAGGCCGGCATTTGGGCAGCTAATTTCTCTTTCAAGATCATCGTTCCTCCACTAGGCGGCAGAAGTGCCGGCGGGCGCCCGCCGGCCAGGGGAAGCCGCTACACTTTCAGCTTGGCGATATTTTCGACGACGCCGGCGGCCGATTTTTGCAGTTCGGCCATTTCTGCATCGCTCAACGCATACTCAATGACGCGCTCGACACCCTTGCGGCCCAACTGCACCGGTACGCCGAAGAAGATGTCCTTCAGGCCATACTCGCCGTTCAAGTAGGCTGCGCCGGGGACGATCAGGTGCTTGTCCTTCAGGATGGCGTCCACCATCTGCACGATGGCCGCGGCCGGGGCGTAGTAGGCGCTGCCGGTCTTCAGCAGGTTGACGATCTCGCCGCCGCCCTTGCGGGTGCGTTCGACGATCGCCGCCAGCCGGTCGGCAGGCAGGTAGTCTTCCAGCGGGATGCCGGCGATGTTTGATGCCCGGGTGAGCGGCACCATCTCATCGCCGTGACCGCCCAGCACATAGCAGGCGATATTCTCAACGCTGACGCCGGTCTCCATCGCTACGAAGGCGCGCATGCGGGCCGAGTCGAGCACGCCCGCCTGTCCGACCACGCGGTGCGGCTCGATGCAGGCTGTTTTCATCGCCAGGTAAGACATCACATCCAGCGGGTTGGTCAGGATAACATAGATGGCGTTTGGAGAGTCTTTGATCGTGGATTCAACCGCCTTACGCATGATATCGGCGTTGGCAGCCAGCAGGTCATCGCGGCTCATGCCCGGTTTGCGCGGCAGGCCGGCGGTGATCACGATGATATCCGAGTTGGCCGTGGCAGCGAAATCGTTGCTGCCGGTGATGTTTACGTCTTTGCCGATCACCGGCATGGCTTCGAACAGGTCGAGGGCTTTCCCCTGCGGCATCCCCTCAACCACGTCGACCAGCACAATATCGGCAAGCTCTTTTTCCGCCAGCCAGTGGGCGGTGGTGGAGCCGGTCATGCCGGCGCCAATGATCGATACTTTATTGCGCATAGTATCCTCTCCCTCGGCTACTCTCTGCCCGCCGGTTCTGCATGCCGGGGGCAGGTGGCAAAAAACCCCTGGCAGGTGTTCTCCTGCCAGGGGTTATGGAATTACGATCGGTTCTGCATGGCGGCCTCGGTAAGCGAGTCGCCGGCGTTCTCCAGGAAATGATTAGCCTGGATGGCGGCGGCGGCCCCCATCCCGGCGGAGGTGATCACCTGGCGGAAATGTGGGTCGGCGGCCTCACCGGCGGCGAACACGCCCGGTACGTTGGTGCGCATCAGCCGGTCGGTGATGATGTAGCCGCCCGGTTCCATCTCCAGCTGGCCTTCGAAGATCTGCGTGTTGGGGGTGTGCCCGATGAAGATGAACACCCCGTCGATCGGCATCTGGCTTTCCTGCCCGGTCTTGAGGTTCTTCAGCTTGACCCCTTCCACCTTGTCACCGCCCACCACCTCGGTCAGCACGCTGTCCATGATAAAGCGCATCTTGGGGTTTTCCTGGGCGCGCTTCTGCACCAGCGCGCTGGCGCGGAACTCGTCGCGGCGGTGGATGATGGTGACGGTGCGGGCGTAGCGGGTCAGGAACAGGCCCTCTTCCAGGGCGCTGTCGCCGCCGCCCACCACGATCAGATCTTTCTCCTTGAAGAACCACCCGTCACAGGTGGCGCAGTATGAGACGCCCCGCCCGGTCAGCTCGCGCTCGCCGGGGATCTCCAGGTGGCGCGGGGTGGCGCCGGTGGTGACGATCAGCGCGTCAGCCAGGTAGGTGTTGTTGTAACCGGTGACACGGAACGGGCGCTGCGAGAGGTCCACCTCGCTGGCGGTATCATACTCCAGGCGCGCTCCGAAGCGCTCGGCCTGCTTCTGGAAGCGTTCCACCAGCTCGGTGCCAGTCACGCCTTCCGGGAAGCCGGGGTAGTTCTCCACGTCAAAGGTCAGCGAAACCTGCCCGCCGTGTTCCATGCCCGTCAATACCACCGGGGCCAGGTCGGCGCGGGCCGCGTACAGCGCGGCAGACAGGCCCGCCGGGCCGGTGCCTAATACCAATACTTTTACATGCGTTTCCTGGGGATCAGGAGAAGAACCCGCCAGGCTGCCAAATTTGAAATCCATAATGTAACCTCTACTTTGTCGGATTCTGTAATACCTATTCTATCAGATGCATCCCGGCGCAAAAGGTTACAGGATGATGAAAGCGGCCTGTGCGCTGTCATCATTTCAGGGGGTGAAGGCGGCTATGTACCATCACCCCCCGGTGATCCAGGCGCTACAGCTGCGGCCCGGAAGCGGCGACTTCGCGCGAGACCTGCGCTTCGAACTGCCGGAAATTGTCCTGGAATTTCTGCACCAGCAGACGCGCCTGCCGGTCGTACGCCTCGGGGTCAGCCCAGGTAGCGCGCGGCGTGAGCACCTCGTCGGGCACACCGGGGACGTGCTCGGGCACGGCGACGCAGAAGAACGGGTCGACCCGGGTGGGGACGTTATCCAGCGCGCCGGTCAGGGCGGCGCGGATCATGGCGCGCGTGAAAGGCAGCTTGATGCGGCTGCCGGCGCCGAAAGCGCCGCCGGTCCAGCCGGTGTTGATCAGCCACACCCGGGCGTTGTGCTGGGCGATCTTCTTGCCCAGCAGTTCGGCGTAAACCGACGGGTAGAGCGGCAGGAACGGCGCTCCAAAGCAGGTGGAGAAGGTGGTCTGCGGCTCTTTGACGCCCTTCTCGGTACCGGCGAGCTTGGAAGTGTAGCCCGACAGGAAGTGGTACATGGCCTGCTCGGGGGTCAGGCGGGCGATGGGCGGCATCACGCCGAAGGCATCAGCGGTCAGGAAGAAGATGTTGTTCGGATGCCCGCCGCGGCCCTCGGGGATGATGTTGTCCAGGAAACCGATCGGGTAGGCGGCGCGGGTGTTTTCGGTGAAGCTGTCGTCATCGAAGTTGACCCGCCGGGAGAACTGGTCGATGGCGACGTTCTCCAGCACGGTGCCGAAGCGGCGGGTGGCGCGGTAGATCAGCGGTTCCAACTCGGCGCGCAGGTTGATCGTCTTGGCGTAGCAGCCGCCCTCGAAATTG
>JBJSYW010000060.1:0-2916 GCA_046089985.1 Chloroflexota bacterium | reverse complement strand
CAGCCCGGCGGGCGGCTCAGGCAGCCCGGCCCGGGCTTGCAGGGTATCGATCTGGATGAAGTTGATCTTGTTGTTCTTGCCGGCCGCGTCGCTGGTAATCGTCAGGCGCCCGTCGCTGACGGTGACGGAGGCGGCGCCGGTGATCCAGCGTTTTGAACTGCTGGGTTTGCCGTTGACCACCAGCACGTTCTCGGCCTTCAGGCGGTAGACGCTGTCATAGTTGGACGGGTCGCCGGCGGTGATGCTGACCTGGTAGACGCCATTCGGCACGCTGATCTCCCAGGTGTAGCTGCCGTTAACCTGCAGGTGGGTCAGGGTATCGCTTTGCAGGTTGGGTGAGCGAGACGAGTCGCGCTGCCGGGTGTTGGCGCGGTTATCGGCGTTCCAGCCATAGTTGTAGCCATTTCCGCGATTGGCGAAGGTCAGGCCGCTGTCGGGCAGGAAGCCGGCGGGTGTGATGGTGTTGGCGGTCTGGAAGTTGACCTTCAAGTGCAGCGCGCCGGTTTGGGCAGTCGGTGTGGCGGTTGGCGGGATGCGGGTGGCGGTTGGCGGGATGCGGGTGGCGGTTGGCGAGACGCGGGTGGCGGTTGGTGGGACGCGGGTGGCGGTTGGCGGGATGCGGGTGGCGGTTGGCGGGATGCGGGTGGCGGTTGGCGGCATGCGGGTGGCGGTTGGCGGGATGCGGGTGGCGGTAGGCGGCGCGACCGTTGCGGTGGGTGGGACGGCGGTGGCGGTCGGCGGCGCGACCGTTGCGGTGGGTGGGACGGCGGTGGCGGTCGGCGGCGCGACCGTCGCGGTGGGCGGTAGGGCGGTGGCGGTGGGGCCGCTGAAGACCTGGATCTCGGACAGGTGGTTGGTCGGGTCGACCATTACCGTGCCGTTGGTGAAATCACGCCGCCAGGCGGCCCCGTCTTTGTAACGCGGCCCGGTGGGCGCGCCCAGCGGCAGGGTGTAGTTGTCGTACCACCAGGCCTGGCGATAGCTGGCGCTGTTACCGTAGCGGAAGGCGGCGCTGCCGTTGGTGACCAGCAGGAACGAGGCGTAGGCAAAACGCTGTAGTTCGCTATCGGCCTGTGTACCCTGGCCCACCAGCACCAGGAATTTGCCGTTGGCCTGCGCTTGCTCGGCCAGGAGCATTTGTTTTTCCCAGGTGCTGACCGGACGCCAGCGGTTGGGATTGTCGATCGACCAGCCCTCGTGCATCGCCCCATCCAGGTAGGTCAGGTAGCTCGGGAACAGGGCTTCATCTTTGCGCGAGACGATGTTGGCCAACAGCAGCTTGCCGTTGGGTTTGAAGTACTGCTCGTACATCACCTTCAGAAAGCCCTGATTGGCGGCCCAATACTCGGCGTCGGTGGGGTACTTGGGCGGGACCTCGTTATCTTGCTGGCGGAAGTTGAGCGTCACCTCAACATTGTCCAGGAACACCCCGTCCCAGTTCGGGTCGGCCTGGGTCTCCTGAACGCGTTGGATGAAAAACTGCTGCCAGCCGGGGTTGCCCGGGTCCATCACATAGAAAGCTTCGTTCTGGTAGCTGTCGACGATGCGGCTGCCGTTGGCGTCCAGCAGGAACCAGTCCGGGTGATCGCGGCTGATGGCGCAGAAATCGCCTGGTTTAAAGGCGGCGTTGTTGCGCCAGGGGGTGGCAGTGCAGTTGTCCGGGCCAGGGTTGTGGATGGCTTCAAAGCGGATATACTGCAGTATCGGGCGGCGCCCGCCGGCGGCCAGCAGTTCATCACGGAAGGTTTCGTTGCCCTTGCTGAGGATGAAGAAGTTGAATTTACCGGCCAACTCGGGGGTCGAGAGGTTCTCCGGCGGTTTGTAGTAGTAGGCGTGGCGGATCTCAAACCCGGCGGCTGCCGAGTCCGGCGCGGCCTGGGTTTCGGAGACGGCGTCCGCGCGGGCGGTGGTGTGGGGCAGCAGGAATAACCCGCCCATCAGCGAGACAAGCAGGGTGATATACCAGAACAGTACGAGCAGGGAGGTTTTTCTACCGGTAGACATGCTTACCTTTTGCATTGCTTGTGAGTTTGACAAGATACCATTATTGGCAATTTGTGTTGCTTTGCGCGGCAAAAAAGTTCGTGAACGCTATTGTAACAAATTCGGCCTGGAAACGAAATGCAACAATTATTATAGAAATTATCAATACTGCAAGGTAGATCGTGACCAAAGTGAAGCAAGAATCGAGCCCAGGGCTGCCAGATCCCAACTGGGCTGCGGCGCGCCATTAGCGGTATACTTGGTTTTCCACAATCTACCCTGGACCAAACGAGGATGGCTGCAATGATGGCAAGGTTTTTCAACCGCTGGTACCTGATCGGGATGCTCGCCGCGTTGGGGGTGGGGCTGCTGGGATTGTTCCTGCTGCGCCGCACTGCGCCGGAAGCGCCTGTGCCCACCGCCGCCGCAGACCCATCGCTGGCGGCGGCCTGCCGGGAGGCGTTCACCTCAATTTCCCTGGTTCAGGGCCGCGGCGAGCAGGCCGCCCTGGAAGGGCAGACCGTCACCGTGCAGGGGGTGGTGATTGGCGACTATGAAGGCAAAGCCCCAGCGCTGCGCGGGTTCTTCCTGCAGGATCTGCAGGGCGACGGCGATCCGGACACCTCAGACGGGCTGTTCGTTTTTAACGCCGACCAGGATCAGGTCAGCCTGGGACAGGTGGTGCGGGTGAGCGGGACGGTCAAGGAGCAGAACGGGCAGACCCAGTTGAGCAGCCCGGCGGGGTTAGTCCTGTGCGGCACGGGCAGCGTAGCGCCGGTGGATGTGATGCTGCCGCTGCCGGCGGCAGACACCCTGGAACGCTACGAGGGCATGCTGGTGCGCCTGCCGCAGGCGTTGGTAGTCAGCGACGTGTACTACCTGGGGCGCTTCGGTCAGGTGACGCTCTCATCCGGCGCGCGCCTGGCCCAGCCC
>JBJSYW010000059.1:0-6267 GCA_046089985.1 Chloroflexota bacterium | reverse complement strand
CGGCCCCGGGCGCGCCCGGGTCGGCCGGCGCGCCGCCGGCGCCGCTGCCGGCGGCCAGCTGCCCGTGGAAGCTGTTCAGCGCCACGTCCAGCAGCAGCACGTCGATCACCATCTCGGCCTGCCGGCGCAGCGCCTGGTCCTGGCACAGCTCCACCAGCTCCAGCAGCCCCAGCAGGGCGCGGTCGTAGGCGGTTGGGGTCAGCCATTCGCTGAACCCGGCCCAAAAGCGCAGCTCCAGCCAGCGCTCGATCCGCTGGCGGTTGGCTTCCATCTTCTGCCGCCCGTCCTGCCCGCCGGCGCTGAAGACCTGCCCCGGGAAGCGCTGCCCGGCCAGGTAGCCGGCTGCCGCCAGCAGCAGGTAGCCGCTTTCGGTCCACGCCCGCAGCCCGTCGCTGCCCGCCTCGTCGGGCCAGTATTTGAACCCCAGCACCGCTTGCGCCGCCCGCTCGACCTGCGCCGCCTCGGCCCCCGGTTCGCCGCCGGGCGCATACAGCAGCCGCAGCAGCCCGTGGATGGCGATCTCGGCCCCCGGGCGGCGCGCCTGCACCAGCTCGACCGCCGCCTGCAGCGCGGCTCCGTCCAGCGCCTGCCCGGCAGCCTGCCGCGCCAGGGCGTGGAAGATCCCTTCCGCCGCCCCGCCCGGCGCTGGGCTGACCATCACATGCGCCAGATAGGCCTGCCGGCGCGCTTCAAACCTTTCGCCTATGTCTGTCTCCAAGCCAGCATCTCCCACCCGAGTTTATCAGACTTCCGCCCTTCCGGGCTGCTCTATTGCCTGGGCTGCGCTCAGGCAAAGTTAATTTGAATCCAAATCAATTTAGTTTATAATAATTCTAATTTTAGAATGGATATAAAATATGGACAGCAACCCTGAAAAACCCCTGCTCATCGCCCTCCGCTCCGCCGGGCTGCGCATCACCCCCCAGCGGGCCGCAATATGCCGCCTGCTGGCCGCCACCGAGGCCCATCCCACCGCCCAGGCCATCTACGACGATCTGCTCCCGCACTATCCCGGCCTGAGCCTGGCCACCGTCTACAACACCCTCGACGCGCTGGTGCAGGTTGGGGCGGTTAACAGCCTGGGCAGCCTGGGTGACGACGCGGTCCATTATGACGCCGACACCGCCCCGCACGTCAACCTGGCTTGCCTGGTGTGCCACCAGGTAGTCGATTATCCATCCGACCACATCCGCCAGGTTAATACCGAAGTGCAGTCGACCTCCGGCTACCGCTTGCTGGGGGCGCGCGTGCTGTATTACGGCATCTGCCCCGACTGCCAGGAACGCACCTTTAGCGAGGATTTTACTGATGACGACCCAACCGCACTCACCTGAGCCGCGCCGCGCTGCGGCCCACCCCGCCGGACTGCCCCCCGAAGGCACGCGCTGTACCGATGTATTGAGCGACACCCTGCAAGGCTACGCCGGCATCCGCGAGGCCAGCTTCGACCTGGACAGCGGCGGCCTGCACATCGCCTATGACCCGCGCCTGATCTCTCCCGAGCGGGCGCTGCAGCTGGTGCGCCAGGCCGGCCGCCAGGCCGGGGTGCGTGTGGCCAACTGCGCCGCCAAGGCTGCCCGCGGCGAAGAAGCCTGCGCGGCCTGCGCCGCCCAGATGGGGGCGCACCTGGCCGAGCACTATCGCCGGGTGGAGCAGCTGGACCTGCAGGAAGCCGACCTGCGCGACGGCGCGATGCGCCTGCGCCTGGCCGACCCAGGCATGCCGCTGTCGCCGGCTGGCCTGTCCGCGGCTGCGATCGAGAACGTTGTCCCGCCGGCCGCCGCCGAAGCTGCTGCGCGTGCCCGCCGACCGGGCATCTCGCGCCGCCAGGCAGAGGTGCTCTTCACTGCCGGTTCGGCCCTGTTCACGCTGCTGGCCGCCCTGGGCCGGCGTCTGGGCCTGCCGGACGAGATGTCGGCCGGTTTGTTCACCGCCGCCTATGCCCTGGGCGGTTGGTACGGCCTGCTGGATGGTATTGAGGCGGTGCGTGAGGAGAAAAAGCTGGATGTCAACCTGTTGATGATCCTGGCTGCCCTGGGCGCGGCGGTCATCGGCCAGCCGCTGGAAGGGGCAGTGCTGCTGTTCCTGTTCTCGCTCTCTAACACGCTGCAGAGTTTCGCGATGGAGCGCAACCGCCGGGCGATCCAGAAGCTGCTTGATCTGCGCCCGCCGATGGCCACCGTGCGCCGCGGCTCGCGCCTGGTCACGCTGGCGGTTGAGAAGGTGCGGGTGGGCGAGGTGGTGTTGGTACGCCCGGGCGAGCGCATCCCGGTCGACGGCGAGATCGTCCACGGCGCTTCGGACGTCAACCAGGCGGTGATCACCGGTGAATCGCTCCCGGTCCACCGCCAGACCGGCGATACCGTCTTCGCCTCCACCATCAACGGCTCAGGGGCGTTGGAAGTGCGCACCGCCCGCCTGGCGCAGGATACCACCCTGGCGAAAATCGTTCAGATGGTGGAAGAGGCCCAGGCCAGCAAGGCTCGCACCCAGTCGGCCCTGGACCAGTTTGAGCAGGTCTACGCCTGGTTTGTGCTGGGTGGGGCGGTGGTGCTGGCGCTGGTCCCGCTGGCTTTTGGGGCCGCTTTCCAGCCCACCTTCTACCGGGCGATGACCTGGCTGGTGGTGGCCTCGCCATGCGCGCTGGTGATCTCCACCCCGGCCAGCATCCTATCCGCCATCGCCAACGGCGCTCGCAGCGGGGTGTTGTTCAAAGGCGGCATCCACCTGGAGAAGACCGCCGGGCTGAAGGTGGTGGCGTTTGACAAGACCGGCACGCTCACCTCCGGCCAACCGGCGCTGCAGGTGGTGCAGCCGCTGGGCGAGTTGAGCGAAGCACAGCTATTGGCCCGGGTGGCCGCGCTGGAGGCCCGCTCGGAGCACCCGCTGGGCCGGGCGATCCTGCGCGCCGCCCAGGCGCAGCGCCTGGACCTGCCGGAGGCGGGCGAGTTCCGCGCCATCCCCGGGCAGGGGGTGGAAGGACGCGTCGAGGTGGCGCGGCTGTGGGTGGGCAACCTGCGCCTGTTCGCCGAGCGCGGCGTGGCCGTTCCGGCGCAGCTGCAGGAGCAGCTGGCCGGGCTGGAGCAGGCCGGGCAGACCGCCATGCTGGTCTACCAGGCCGCCCCGCAGCCGGCCTGGCTGGGGCTGGTGGGGTTGGCAGACACGCTGCGCGACAACGCCGGGGCGATCATCCAGGGGCTGAAGTCGGTTGGGGTGCAGCGGGTGGTGATGCTCACCGGCGATAACGAAGCCGTGGCAGGGGCCATCGCCAGGCGGGCCGGGGTGGACGAATATCACGCCGGGCTGCTGCCGCAAGACAAGGTGCGCCTGCTGCAGGCGCTGCGCCGGCAGTACGGCGAGGTGGCGATGGTGGGCGACGGGGTCAACGACGCCCCGGCGCTGGCCGCCGCGGATGTCGGCATCGCCATGGGCGGGGCCGGCTCGGATGTGGCCCTGGAGACCGCCGACCTGGTGCTGATGGCCGACGACCTGGGCGGGCTGCCGCACGCCATCGGTCTGGCCCGGCAGGCCAGGAGAGTCATCTGGCAGAACCTGAGCTTCTCGTTGGCGGTGATCGTGCTGCTGGTGGTCAGCGCCTTTGGGCTGGATCTACCGCTGCCGCTGGGTGTGGTGGGCCATGAAGGCAGCACCGTCCTGGTGGTGCTCAACGGCCTGCGCCTGCTGGCGTATCGCAGGGGGTGAGTGCGCGTAGCAGTTACACCCTGGGTTGGGAATATAAGCCGGCCGCTGCAGGCTGGAAAACCAGGTATTTTGCATCGCAACATTCCAGAGTACCCGGAAGAGGCTTTGCGCGAGGCGCTGATCAACGCGATTGCACACCGGGATTACAGCCCTTACATGCTGGGCAGCCAGGTGCGCATTGAGATGTTCGCCGATCGAATGGAAATTATGACGCCGGGTGGGTTATTTGGGCCGGTTACCGAAGCCAACCTCGAGAGCACGCAATCCACTCGTAACCAATTGCTGGTACGCCTTTTAAGCGAAATCGGGCTTGTAGAAAATCGTGGCTCGGGCATCGATGCCATGCTGTCTGCCCTGCGCGATGCTCACTTGGAACCGCCGCGTTTTCAAGATACGCGCACCTATTTCACAGTAACTTTTTCGAACCAGTCCCTGCTCGATCCAGAAACGGTGGCCTGGCTGAACCGCTATGCCAACTTGTTGCTCAACCCGCGCCAGCGCACTGCCCTGGCGTACCTGTACAGCCATAAGCAGATCACAAATCCCGATTACTGCCGGCTGAACAACGTGGACAGCCAGGTGGCTGCTCGTGAATTGCGTGGTTTGGTGGATGCCGGGGTTGTGGCAATGTATGGTACACGAAGATGGGCGTTTTACGCCTTGGTCGATAAAACTTTTATGCCACAACCGATGCCCATGATCTTACAAGAGCTGAATTTACGCCAGCAGGCTGCCATGGAATATATTCGCCAGCATGGCCAGATTACCAGTACGGATTATGTTCGCCTTGCCGAAGGGAAAATCACGCAGCGGACCGCCCAAAATGATCTTTCTAAGCTGGAGAATATGGGCTTGCTACGCCAGGTAGGCAGCAAACGCGCTGCCTATGACGTGTTAGTTTCCGATAATTTCCGAAACCTGTTCGCTTTGAATGTTTACTCCTGGCGAAAAACATTCTGGTGGTGCCAACCCAGCGCTTCCACGTGCGGCCATAATGCCTGCTCTACCGGGCCGATGATGGAACGACTTTCCAGGGTCAGCAGGTGACCAGGGACATTCTGGGTGATGCGCAGCTCTCTCGAAAGCAGTACCTGATACCTGGCTGAAACACCCATCAAACCTTGATCGAAGGTCCAGTGGCAGAGGCCGCACAAAGCCATGCCATTGTGTGGGTCGTCATCGTGGCTGATGCTCCAAGGGATGATGTGGGCGGCATCTACCGCTGTGTGGCCGTCGGTGGTCAACATGCGCACCCCGCAGAAAGCACAGCGATGGTCGTAGATGCGCACCACTGCCTTGCGGAAGCCTTGATCGCGCACAACCGGTTGGTAGGTATCATCTTCCTGCGGAGTTTCCTTGACCTGCCGGCGGGCCTGCTCAATCAAGTGTTGGCTGTAGATGAATGCCTGCATGTTGATCTCGCCCAAAGTTAGCAAGTCCGCATGATATTCTGGGGCGAAGTAAGTCTGGATCAGAGCAGCGCGCAATGCGTTACGAGTCTCGGCGTTTTGCAGCAGTTGGAATAGATGATCATCCAGGCTTGCCCCCACGGTCAACTTCCCTAACTGGCTGAGGGTATCCACCTGTCGAGCGGCATCGAGTACCGCTTCCTGGCCTGACTGAGGCAGCAGATGCCAGAAACCGCTGGAGCGCAGGTGGAAGAAGGGTAAGGCCAGATTGCCGCGCCGTTCGGGAAGCACCTTTGACCAATAAGCGGCAAACAGTTCGCCTAATTCGGGCGTGATCTCGATCAGGTTGGTGATTACGCGGCCCTGGGCAAATAGATCCAGTATGGAGAGCAGTAAGATCGGTTTGTGGGGCGCCCGGCCTAGAGTGCGATCATCCCAGCCGCCATTCCGGTTGGGGTTCAGATGGGAGAACCTATTTAGATAGAAAGAAAGCCAGGCTTCCATGTTTTTTGTCCTGCATGCGCGTCATCCGGCGCCTGCTCGCCGGCAAGCTGCCGGAACCCCTCAGTGGTGAAGTAAGGCAGTCGTTCGAAAGCGGACAGAAGCGTGTGTTTCATGGCATCTATATCGGATAATCAACCTATTATGTCTATTATCCGATATAAATAGGAGATTGACAAGGACAGTGCCTATCAATCTCCTCCACACGGCTTGTCGCTGCCAATCGGTTTTACCGGCGGTCTCATATGGGCCCGGCAGGATTCGAACCTGCGACCAAGCGGCAAGCTACTGCTATCTACCAGGGCTTAAGTTTGCCTACCCGTCCTTTGCATCAGCATTTTGCTGTAGTTTAGCCAGGCTACAGCCTCTTCTGTTTTCCCCATTTTACATTGAAATCTCTATAAAGCCTGCGAATGGCCGGCGGTTTTAAGGGATTGTAAATATGAACCCTCGGCTTGTGGCGGTTTTTACTTCGATTCTGCTCCTTGCAGCCATGCTTTCGGGTTGTGCCGGCGCGCCTGCTAGAGATGCCCGGGTATTAGAAATCGCCACGCCCATCCCCGCCTACGTGGCCACCGATCAGACTTCGGCTTTGCACGCCCGCGCCACTCGCCAGGCCAGTGAAGGCCGCATGGCGGAACTGGCAGCGGAAAGC
>JBJSYW010000058.1:0-7685 GCA_046089985.1 Chloroflexota bacterium | reverse complement strand
CCGGTCAGCCGCCTGCCAGGCGGGGTGGGGGTATTCGCCCACCTCGGTGTGGCACTGCACGCAGGCGATGCCGGTCTCACCGTGGACCGAATTTTGGTGCCAGGCCGGGTCGATGTAAATGTCCAGCAGATCGCCGTTTTGCAGCGGGTAGGGCTCGATCGGCTGCCCGTGACAGTCCAGGCAGTATTGGTTGTCGATCGACAGGTTGGGCATGCGGGTGGCGCTGGGGGTGGCCTGTGGGTCGCTTGGTGCCGGGGTGGCATCGCCCTGGGATGGCGGCGCAGCCAGCACCGACTGAACCCGGGCGGAGAACATCCCGGCGGTCAGTACAAGCGCCGGCAGCGCGAGCAAACCCAGCATCCAGGAGATCTTTGGCGCGCGGCGGATCATAAACGGCTTCCTCCTCAAATCAACTCACTCGTCAAAGCCGGTAACGGCTTCGCGTAAAATCAAAATTTACCGGCTGGATTAAAGCCGGCATTCAATTTTATTATAGAATCGTGAGATTGCGCGATTAGAAACAAACCAAAAACCCCCCAATTTCACCGTGCTGGAGTTTTCCGGCGCGCTGAAATTGGGGGCGGTGATGGGTGGGCGGCTGGGGTCTACCAGTTGACCGGCGGATGCGGCGAGTGGGCGACAATCCCGGCTTTTTCAAGCAGGTAAGAAACGCCCAGCGCAATTCCCAACGGCACCAGCAAGCGGATCACAAACAGGCTCGTAACATAGATCGTTTCCATACCAGTACCTCCGATAGGCTGCACCGGCGGCACAGCCCGCTGCGGCGAACCACCTTCGTGTTTAGCTACGTATAGTATAGCGGTTCTGTGCAGGCAGGTAAATAGGGTAAAAACCCTAAACGGCCTGTCCGCTGTGCTGCGGGCAGGCCGTTTAGGGTTTTTAATGCCGGCGAGGCGGCGCTATTCGTGCTGCGCTTCTTCCTTCGGGAAGAGCGGCAGGAACATCACCCCCAGGGTCAGCAGCGTCAGTCCATAGCCGATGATCAGCACGGCGATGCCCCATTCGGTAGCGTTGGGGAAGTAGCTGCCCACCGGGGCGGTGTACAGCTGCCCGGGAGAGTAGGCCAGCGGCACGGTCAGGCCGGAGACGGTCACGTTCCAGCGGTTGGTGACGATGCCCACCATCGCCAGCAGCGTGCCCAGCACCAGGAAGATCGGGCGCCGGTTGTAGCGCTTGCTCAGGAACAGCACCGCCGGCAGCAGTACCCCCACGATCAGCTCCAGCACCCAGAAGCTGAAGTTGTAGGGGGTGTTCTTGGTCAGCAGTTCCCAGGCGGCTTCCACCGCCGGGGTGCGGCCGTAGTACAGGGTGGCCATCGCGTCCCAGAAGCGCAGGTAGCCGTAGACCAGCAGGGTCAGCCCGCTGGTCTTGGCGATGGCGAACAGGATGTTGTGCGCCACGGTGCGCTTGGCGGTGATCCATTCCAGCACAAAAGCGATCGACATCGTGACCGCTGGGCCGACGGCGATGGCCGACAGGATGAACATGATCGGCATGCTGGGTTTGAACCAGATCGGGCGGGCCTTGACGATGCCGTAGGTGGCCCCCAGCGAGGACTGGTGCAGCAGCGAGATGCCCAACCCCAGCGCGGCCAGCAGCGGGGTCAAGCCGTGTAGGGAGTGGGCGAACTTGCGGAAGCGCACCCAACCGTCGAAGATCGGCGATTCAGCGATCACCGGCAGGAACTCGACCACCATGATGGTCAGGTAGATCGTGATGCACATGGTGATTTCCCACAGCACCGAGTGGATGTTCCAGTAGACCCACGGATGCCAGAAGCGGTCTGGGCGGCCGATGTCCATCAGCAGGGTCAGCAGGGCCGAGGTGTAGCCGATGAAGCCGACGAAGATCGCCAGGCGCAGGATCGGCTGGAAGCGCTTCAGGCCGAACAGGTAGACCACGGCCGAGAGGGTGAAGGCGCCGGCGCCCAGGGCGATCGACGACAGGTCGATGGTGATCCACAGGCCCCAGGGCACGGTGTCGTTCATGGCGGTGGTGGCCAGGCCGTAGTAGAAGACCCGGAAGGCCGAGTACAACCCGATGGCCAGCAGCAGGGCCAGCAGCCCGAACCAGGCGGCTAACCCGGGGCTGAAGCGGCTAGTTTTTTGTTCAAGCGTCGCGGTTGCCATAGCTTACAGACCTTCCTTGGGCGGGATGTAGTACACGCTGGGTTTGGTGCCCAGCTCTTCCCTCAGCTGCAGGGTGGGGTTGCTGGCGATGGTCTTCGAGACCGGGCTGTTGGGATCTTTCAGGTCGCCGAAAACACGCGCGCCCACCGGGCAGATGTTGACGCAGGCCGGGGTGGCTTCCGGGTCGACGCCCGGCACCAGGCCGGTCTTCAGACCGTCGTCAATGCGGTGGATGCAGAAGGTGCACTTCTCGACCACCCCGCGCGGCCGGCGCTCGACCTCTGCCACGCCCCAGGTGGGGATGTAGGGGTTTTCGTCGGTGCGGGCTTCCCAGTTGAACTTGCGGGCGTCGTACGGGCAGGCCACTTCGCAGTAGCGGCAGCCAATGCAGCGGGTGTAATCCATCACCACCAGCCCGTCTTCGCGGTGGAAGGTGGCCTTGACCGGGCAGACTTCCACGCAGGGAGCGTTCTGGCAGTGCAGGCACGGGCGGGTGAAGAAGAACGGCGAACCGGCCGAGTTTTCCTCCGGCACGACGATGTTCCAGGTTTTATCGGTAAAGACGTCGTTGGTAGCGGTGCAGGCGCGCATGCAGTACTCGCAGCCGATGCAGGCATCCAGGCTGATCGCCATGCCCCAGTGGTGTTCGCCGGTGGCGCCATGCCCGCCTTCCGATTGAGTCTCGGACAGCTGCTCGTTCTGCAGGCTAGAGAACGGCGAGAGCGGGCCGCTGGTGAGCAGCACTGCCGCCGCTCCCGAGCCGACTGCCACCCCGCCCAGGTACAGGAAGTCCTTGCGAGTCAGCTCGACGACGACCTTCTTTTTCTTAGCCGGCTTCTTGCCGACGGCTTCCGGTTTGGGTTGCGACTGATCGTCAGTCATTGTCCTCAACCTCCACCTCGCGGATACGGCGGCTGACCACCCAGGCGGCGGCCCCACCGGTCAGCAGGCCGACGATCGCGCCCTGGAACAGGCCGGTGTACAGGCGGGTCTGGCTGGAAGTCTCCAGGTTGCTAATGGTCTGCTCTTGATCCTGGACGGTCTTCTGCAGTTTTTCGACGCTCACGTCCGGGGTGGGCAGGGCATTGCCGCCCAGCTTGACCAGTTCGTTGCGTGAGTGGACCGTATCCTGGTGGCAGCCGATGCAGGCATCCGAGCCGACCAGGAAGGTGTGACCGGTGGCGGTCAGGCCGTGGATCGGGTCGCCTTCGCGGGGGGCGGTGTACATGTGGCAGTTGCTGCATTCCAGGCCGGCGCTGGCGTGCGTGCCATGCGCAAAGGTGTCATTCATCTGCTTGTGGCAGTTGGTGCACAGCGCGGTGATTGAGTCGGCCATTGGGGCCTGAGAGTGCGGGTTGTGGCAAGACTGGCACTGGATGTTCTTCTGGGCGTGCGGGCTGGCTTTCCACTCGTCGGTGGTAGCCTTGTGGCAGCGCGCGCACAGGTCAGCGTCCGGCTCAATCGGCATCTGTTCCTTGGGGTGGTTGGGCTGGAACGGGCCGTGGCACGATTCGCAGGTCACGCCTTCTTCGGCATAGGTGCCGTCCTGCGCGTTATACCCGGTGGTATGGCATTCCAGGCACTCGGTCTGGTCTTTCAGTTCATGCCAGTCGCGCTGGAAGATCGGCGAAGAGAACGCCTGGGCATGGCGCGTGCTGGTCCAATCGGTGTGCAGGTCTTCATGGCACTTGGAACAGGCTTCTGACCCGGCATAAGCGCCTTCTTGCCCGGCTGGTTGGGCGGGAGGCGCAGCCACAGCCGGCGCAGGCCGGGCCAGGCTGAACGCAGCCCCGACTGCCAGGCAGGCGGCGAAAACGATCGCGAACGTCAGCCAGGTGGCGTGCCTACGGTTCATTTTGGCTTTCTTCATCTTTGTGCTCCCTTTAATTGTTAATTAGGCTGTTTACCCTAAACGCGTTGGTGTAATGGGTCTAATCCCACGCCCCGATTCTAAGAACAAGATTGGGAACAGATAAGTAAGAAATGTCATTTGTCTAGCGGATAGATGTAATAAATTAGTATACTATTAAATCACCTGCGTTGGCGGAAGTCCAACGCAGGTGATTTTTAGTTATAGATGAAGACCGGCTGCGAGCGGTGTTTACGGGGTTGAGGCAGCCTGCGGGTCGTGATAGCCGTTCGCCGCCGCCAGTAGTTCCTCGTCGGTCTTGGCCAGCGGGCCATCGTTCACATGGCAGTGCCGGCAAGCGGTGTTCAGGGCGATTTGCGGCGCGAGCTGGCCGTCGCCGGTCTCCTGGGAGATCAGGTTGGGGTCGATCGCCATGCGGTGGGTGCGGATATCGCCCGAGAAGCGCGCCGGGTCGGCCGCAGCCGAGGTGATCAGCTTGGGCATGTGGCAGGTGATGCAGGCGAAGCCGTGCATGGCCACCTTGCGCTGCTGGGCCTGTTTGAAGTGGCACTGCTGGCATTCCACCCGGGTGGTAGGCTGTTCGGCCTGGCGCAGCTGCACCACGCCGCTGTGCGGGTCGTGGCAGTCAACGCAGTCCAGCAGGGCGTGCTTGCCGGCGAACAGGTCGCCATACTGCTCGTGGTGGACGATCAAGCCATCCTGGGTCTGCAGGGAGGCCAGGTCGCCGCGCACATGGCAGCCGGTGCAGGCCGACTTGTCGCGGTCGATGCGCATCAGCACGTTCTGCGGATCCTTCATGTGGTTGCCGCCGGGGCCGTGGCAGGCCTCGCAGCGCACGCCTTCCTGCGCCCAGGCGCCGGTCAGCCCAGCCAGCCCATCCTGGTTGCCCGATGCGTCGTAGCCGGTGGTGTGGCAGCCGCCGCAATCGTAGGGCAGGTTGGCCTCGCCGGCTTTGAAGGAGGCAAACCCGGCGCTGGTCTTCAAATCTTCGTTGGCCAGGTTCAGCTGGTTGCCATAGTCGGCTGCTCCGCCGCCGCCGGCCGGGCCGGTGATGAGGTAGCCCTCTTTGTTGATGAAGCGTGCCTTCCAATTATAGCCGCCCACGACGTACAGGATATCCTGCCAGGTGTAGCCTTCGGGCAGCTGTTCCACCACGCCAAACGGGTGCGCCGGAGCCTGCCCGTCGACGACCTTGTTCAGGATCCACGGGTGCCCAGACTTGCTGTAGACATCGTAGACGTCGCTGTGGCAGCCGGCGCAGGTCTGGTCGCCAATGTACTCGGCGCTGGTGGCGGCTTCGCCGGCAGGCCCGGCAGGTCCCTCACGACCCACCGGTCCCTGCGGGCCTTCCGGCCCCTGCGGGCCGGCCGGCCCCGGAGGTCCGTCCTGTCCCTGCGGGCCGGCGCAGGCCGCTAGCGAAAGGGCCAGGATCAGCAGCAGGGCAAGGCTAAGAAGGGGTTTCTTCATAATCGTGTGCTCCTTTGGTCGCGCCCAAAACATGGGCAAAGTTAAATGATGTTAAGCAGAGTCATTGTACCATCGTTGTGAGAGCTTGATGAGAAATCTTCGGTGGGGCGGGAGCGTTTTTTGTACTACGATTGGGTAAATGATCTGAATTGTGGAATTAGCAATTGTGTAAATTCTCCTAACTGAAGTTCCCTGTTCTTGTAGATTAGTATATAATTAAACTGGCCCATTGGTGTGCAGCGGTGCGGCTGGTTGGAACACGCCTGTATGTATATTACACTGATCTATTTTATTTACGGACTGGCTTTTTTCAGCCTTGGCCTGGTGATGTGGCTCGAGTCTCGCCGTTCGCCGCTGTTGGTTGAGGCGGGTACGCTGCTGCCGCTGGCGGTGTTCGGGTTGGTGCACGGCGGGCACGAGTGGATCGAGATGTTCCTGGATCGAGCCGGCCCGCTGGTGATCGCCAGCCCGCCCTGGTTGGGTTGGGGGCGGGTGGCTTTGCTGGCGATTTCTTTCATCTCGTTGATGATCTTTGGGCTTTTGATGAACCAACCGCTGCCGCTGCTGCAAACGCCGGAGCAGCCCACCCGCGCCGGGCGCTTGATTGAGCGGCGTTGGGCAATCCTGACGGGCATTTATATTGTGGTTGTGCTGGCAGTCGGTTTCTTGCTGCGCCGCATGGATGTGGATTGGATGGGGCACCTGGATGCCAGCGTGCGTTATGCCCTGGCTGTGCCCGCCGGGCTGTCTGCCGGGCTGGCCCTGCTGCGCCAGTCACGCCAGAGCCTCCGCCTGGGCCTCTCCAGCCTGTCGCCCGGGCTGCGTACAGCCGGGTGGGGGTTCTTGCTGTACGCTGCCACCCAGCTGGTGGTCCAGCCGCTGGACGTTTTCCCGGGCAGCCTGGTCAACACGACCACATTCCTGGCCCTGACCGGCGTTCCGGTGCAGCTGCTGCGCGCCGCCGCGGCAGTGCTGATCGCCTGGAGCCTGCTGCGGGTGGTAAACGCGGTCGAGCGTGAGCGCCAGCAGCAGTTCCTGGCGGCCCAGGCCGAGCGCATGGATGCGCTCAACCGCCTGGAAGAAGAACTGGCGGTGCGCGAGACCATGCGCCAGGAGTTGATGCGCTCGATCGTGATTGCCCAGGAAGACGAACGCAGCCGCATCGCTCGTGAACTGCACGATGAGACCTCCCAGACGCTAACCGCCTTTTCTCTGCACCTGGCGGCCTTGAAAAACCAGGCCGCCGGCTCGCTGCGCGAGCGCATTGACCTGCTGCAGCAGCTCAGCCAGCAGATCGCGGTCGGCATCTACCGCCTGGTGCGCGACCTGCGCCCGGTGCAGCTGGATGAACTGGGCCTGACCTCGGCGCTGGCGGCCCTGGTGGGCGACGATGAAAAGCGCCTGGGCCTGGAAGTGGACCTGGAAGTGCAGGGCCGGCAGCGCCGGCTGGCGCCGCTGGTCGATACGGTGCTGTTTCGCGTGGCGCAGGAAGCGCTGACCAACGTGGCCCGCCACGCCCGGGTGACCGAAGCCCAGGTGCTGCTGCAGTACGCGCCGGAGCAGGTGCAGATGACCATCAGCGACCAGGGGATCGGCTTTAACCCCGCCGCAGAGCGTTCGCTAAAGGGCCTGGGGCTGGTGGGGATGCGCGAGCGCGTGCAGTCGGTGGGCGGCGAACTGCGCTTGCAGTCGATCCCCAGCCACGGCACCCGGGTGGAGGTGGTGATTCCGCTGGATGATGCGCCGGTTGAGACGGAAAATCGATTGGATGAGGTGACGGTATGACGGATATCCGGTTAATGTTAGTCGACGATCACGATGTGATTCGCACCGGTCTGCGCTCTTTCCTGGAGACCCAACCCGGGCTGCAGGTGGCGGCTGAAGCCAGCAGCGGCGAGAAGGCATTGGAACTGGCGCGGCGCGATACGCCGGATGTGGTCATCATGGACATCACCATGCCCGGCATGGATGGGCTGGAGGCCACCCGGCGTTTGAAAGCTCAAAACCCGCTGATCAAGGTGTTGGCGCTGACCGTGCACGCCGATAAGCAGTATTTCTTCGAAATGCTGGCTGCCGGGGCAGACGGGTATGTGACCAAGCAGGTGGCGGCGGATGAACTGGTGGGTGCGATCCACGCCGTGGCAGCCGGCAGCGTTTATCTGCAGCCGGCGCTGGCATCCTGGCTGCTGGAAGATTAC
>JBJSYW010000057.1:0-4297 GCA_046089985.1 Chloroflexota bacterium | reverse complement strand
TACTCGACCCCCAGCGCCTGACCGTGATCGTCAATGTCGGCGACGATTTTGAGCATCTCGGCCTCTCGATCTGCCCCGACCTGGACACCGTCTGCTATAGCCTGGCGGGTCTCTCCAACCCCGCCACCGGCTGGGGCCGTGAAGACGAGAGCCACCGCGCCCTTGAAGCGCTGGGTGAGTTGGGCGGCCCAACCTGGTTCCGCCTGGGCGACCGCGACCTGGGCCTGCACCTCGAACGCACCCGCCGCAGGCGGATGGGCCAACCGCTCAGCCAGGTCACCGCGCACATCTGCCATGCATATGGCATTCCGGTTAAGGTCCTGCCGGTCACCGATGACGCTGCACCTACTTGGGTGTATACTACGGAAGGAGAACTACCCTTCCAGGAATATTTCGTCCGCCGCCAGTGCCAGCCGCAGGTCACCGGCTTCCGTTTTCAGGGGGTGGAGCAGGCTAAGCCGGCTCCCGGCGTGCTGGATGCGCTCCACCAGGCCGACCTGGTGGTTATCTGCCCGTCCAACCCGTGGGTCAGCGTTGACCCAATCCTGGCGGTACCCGGCCTGCGCCAGGCCTTGCAGGGGAAAAGCGTGGTCGCCGTTTCGCCGATCATCGGCGGGCAGACGGTCAAGGGCCCGGCAGCCAAGATGTTTGCCGAGTTGGGCATCCAGCCCAGCGCCCAGGCGGTCGCCGGGCACTACGAGCGATTAATAACCGGTTTTGTGCTGGATCATGTGGATGCGGAGCAGCGCCCGGCGATCGAGAGCCTGGGCATCCGCACCCTCGCCGCGGATACGTGGATGAAGACGGCCTCCGACCGGGGCCGCCTGGCAAAGGAGGTGGTCAGCTTCGCCGTCAGCCTGTCCAACCAACAGGAATGATACCGGGTCGATCGATCGGATCTGCCCGTTCGCGAGAAGAGAGTCGCCCCAGAATGCTCAGATCTGCCTGTTTCATTACAACAACGATGCAGTGGAAAGGGAGATATCTCAATGACATTGTGGGCGATTGTACCGGTAAAGCCCCTGCGATACGGTAAGTCTCGCCTGGCTGAAGTTCTCAGCCAGGATGAGCGCGCCGACCTCAACCGCCGCCTGCTGGCCCATACCCTGGACACGCTGACGGCTATGCCGGAGATCGAACATGTCTTAGTGGTCAGCCGCGACCAATCTGCGCTGGCGCTGGCGCGTGCCTATGGCGCTCGCACGGTGCAGGAAAGCGGCAACGTCAAACTGAACGGCTCCCTGGCACGCGCCACCGTGGTGGCCCAGAACTACGCCACCCGCGGTGTGCTGATTGTCCCAGCCGACCTGCCCCTGATCACCCCCGAAGATGTGCGGGTTATGCTGGAGCGGGCCAAGGAACCGCCCGTGGTAGTGGTGGCTCCCGATCGCCGCCGGGAAGGCACCAACGCCATGCTGGTCTGCCCAGCCGGGCTGATCGAATATGAGTACGGCCCCGGTTCGTTCCAGCGCCACTGTCGCCGGGCGATCCAGGCCGGCGCTCGGCTGGAAATCTGCGATCTGCCGTCGATCGCCCTGGATATGGACCTGCCTGAAGACCTGGAACTGGTCAGCGAGACCCTCGAACACAACGATTGAAATTGGGAGCAGCTCCGCCTGGACCGACGGGGCTGCTCCTGCATATATATGAAACGGAGGATGTATGGAACGGGTTGCTCTCTACTTGCAAGACGCACATGACTTACGCGACGGGCTGGATTATGTGCGCTACGCCGAGCAGAAAGGGTTCGAAGCGGTCTGGCAGGCCGAATCGCGCCTGGTTCGGGATGCGATTGTGCCGATGGCGGCGTATGCGGCAGTCACCGAGAAGCTCAAGGTTGGCTCTGGGGTGATCAACAACTGGACCCGCAACATTGGCCTGCTGGCGGCCACTTTCCTGACCCTGGACGACCTGGCCCCCGGTCGCATTATCTGCGGCCTGGGCGCCTGGTGGGATCCGTTGGCCAAAAATGTCGGCATCGACCGCCGCAAGCCGCTCACCGCGATGCGCGAGACGATCGAAGTCTTGCGCCGCCTGCTGGCGATGGAGCGCGTTACCTACCACGGCGAGTTCATCCATGTCGATGGCATTGAACTGGATGTGGTGCATGGGCGCAAAGAGCCGCGCTTCGTGCCGTTGATGATCGGCGCGACCGGCGACCAGATGATGGAGATGACCGGTGAGATCGCCGACGGTGCGGTGCTGAATTACTGCGTCCCGCCCGAGTACAACCACAAAGCTCTCGAACTGCTCGAGAAGGGCGCCGCCAAGGCCGGGCGCAGCCTGGCCGATATCGACCGCCCGCAGCTGATCGTCTGCTCGGTTGACCACGACCACGACCGCGCCATCGACACCACCCGCGGCCTGCTGACCCAGTACCTGGCCCAGCAGCCGCACATTGCCAAGGCTTCCGGCGTCTCGCAAGATGTGGTCGCCCAGATCCAGTCGATCCTGGGCTGGCCCGCCACCAAAGAGCAGATCAACCGCGCCAAGCACCTGGTTCCCGAAGATCTGATCCTGCGCATCAGCGCCTCCGGCACGCCCGATGAAGCCCGCTCCAAAGTCCAGGAATATATCAACAACGGCTGCACCTGCCCGATCCTCTACCCGGTCGGCGGTGATGTGCGCCTGCTGATTGATACCTTCGCGCAGTAATCCCCTGCACGCTCTTTACTGGAGCAGCGCAGCGGCAAGGGGCAGGTGGGCCGCCAATGGCGGTTGGCCTGCCCCGGTTTTATTCTCGCCCGGGTGGCCCGCTGGGTTGCAGTTCTGCAAGCCTAAAAATATTGATAAATTGATCCCGGATTCATATGCCATAATTACCCATCTATGGTAAGATTCGAACGCTTGTGCTAATAAATAAACCTCGTGCGGTGTCTATAACCGCTGTACTCTCCGGCTGTGCGCCTGGCGCTGACCGCCGGCGGAGCATCTAAGATAGAGAACTGAAGAAATTGAAGGTGACCGTCCCGTGAAACTCCGTCTTGATGGAATGACGATCGTTGCGATCGCGTTCCTGTTCTTCCTGCTCGTAAACGTCGTGCGCGACCACCTGCCACTGCCGGATGTCAGCCAGGGTGCGGTCTCGATGGTCGTCGACGCGCTGCCTTCCAGCAGCAAGCAGGGTTCGCTGCTCGCCTCCGGCAGCAGCGCCGCCGCCACAACCGCCGACCAGGCCCAGGAGGCCGCCGGTCAGGCCAGTGGCGAGCGCCCTTTGATCCTGCCGCTTGACGCCGCTGAAACCCAAAGCGACGCGCTGCCCGCCATCGACGGCGACCCGAACGCCTGGTCCGACCCGTATACCAGCTACATCGTCACCCAGGGCCCCCACGGTCAGAACTACGGCGATTATGCCATCGACCTGACCGGCGGCAAAGGCGTTGAGATCTACTCCCCGATTAACGGGGTCGTCTCGGCCCTGTTTATCGACCAGTTTAACAACACCACCATCCTCCTGGAGAATGAACGCTACCGCGTCAAACTGCTGCACGGCAACTACACCGTCGCCGTTGGACAGGTCGTCAAGATCGGGGAGCTGATCGGAACCGAGTGGAACAACGGCTATACCCTCGACGGCTACGGCCAGCTGTGCGCCGGGCGCGACTGCGGCTATCACACCCACCTGAACGTCTACGACAAGAGCATCCAGCAGAACATCGACCCTTCCACCCTTTTGGGCCAGTGATATACTCTCGGCATGAGCGCCGACGACTTCTTTGACCGCCTCCGCAAAAATCGCCCGCACCCCACGGAGCCATCGGATCGCGCCTCCGGCCGCGCCCCGCAGGCTGCTCCCAGCGGTGCTGAGCGCCGTCCCGACCACGACCCCGAGGCCGGCGATCGCCGCGCCCGCCGTGAGCGCCGCCTGGCCGAGCAGCTGCTGGTTAACGAAAGCCTGACCGACGGCCTGGACGACCAGGCCGCCAACCGCCTGCTCGATTGGGGCCTGTCGCTTGCCGCCCAGGCCGCCGCCCACCTGGACCACCTGCCCTCCGACGAAACCGCCGCCCCCGCCCTGGACCAGGCCGCCCAGGCGGCCCAGGAACTGCTCCGCCGCGCCCGCCGCCTGGCGCTCGAGCCGGCGGTCGATCCGCTGCAGCGCCAGGATGGCCTGCTCGAGATCTTCCGCCTGGCGCGCCTGGCGCGCGGCGAGCCGCCCCCCACGCGCTATCGCGCACGTGCCGCCGAACTGCAGGCGCTCGATCACCTGAGTATCGACCCGCCGCCCGCTGCCCCCGCGGCCTCCATTGACGCCCTGCGCGCAGCTGTCGAGTCTGCCGCTCGCCGGGCGCCCGCC
>JBJSYW010000056.1:0-8219 GCA_046089985.1 Chloroflexota bacterium | reverse complement strand
GCCCCGGGCGGGGCCGCCCGGCATGCGGGCCATCGTTGAGGCGGTAAAAAATGATCCAAACCCACGGAACCAGCATGACCAGCGCTCACTACGGGCGCATGGGGCATGCCGAATGCGAAAAAATCCACCTGGCCACGCTTGAGATTCTGAACCGGATCGGGGTGGACGTACACGACGAAAAAGCGCGTCAAATTCTTGTCAACGGCGGCGCCCGGGCGGATGGGATCCGCGTGCGCCTGCCCGAATTTATGGTTTCGCGCGCCCTGCTGACCGCCCCGAAGCAGATCCTGCTGTACAACCGGCATGGCAAAGTGGCCATGCGCGCCGGCGGGTACAACAGCTATTACGGGGGCGGCTCCGACTGCTTGAATATCCTCGATCACCACACCGGCAAACGCCGCAAGCCCGTCCTGGAGGATGTGCGCCAGGCGGCCCGGCTGCTGGACGCCCTGCCGGAGATCGATTTCGTGATGTCGGCCTTCCTGCCCGAAGACGTCGACCAGCGCATCTACGATCGCTACCAGATGGAGGTGATGCTCAACAACACCACCAAGCCGATCGTGTTCGTCACGCCCGATTATGAAGGCTGCGTGGCGGCGGTGGAGATGTGCGAGATCGTAGCCGGCGGGGTGGAAGCCTTCCAGCGCCGCCCGTTCGCCACCTGCTACATCAACGTGACCACCGGGATGACGATGAACCAGGAAGCGCTGCAGAAGTGCATGTACCTGGCCGAGAAGGGCCTGCCGCAGCTGTGGATCCCGCTTAACGCCGGCGGGGTCAATTCGCCAGTCACCACCGCCGGCTGCATGGCGTCGATGAACGCCGGCATCCTGTTGGGGATCGTGCTGTCACAGTTGGTGCGCGAAGGCGCGCCGGTCGCCGTGCCGGGTTGGAACGGCGGGCCGTACAACCTGCAGACGATGGTGGGCAATTACGTGCTGGCCGACGAGCAGGGCGTGCCCACCTCGATGGGCCGCTTCTATGACCTGCCGGTTTTCGGCCTGGGCGGATCGACCGACTCGAAGGTGCTCGACCAGCAGTGCGGGTTCGAGGTGACGCTGAGCCTGATGACCTCGCTGCTGCACGGCGCCAACATCATCCACGACGTGGGCTTTATGGACGCCGGGATGCAGGGGTCGATGCAGGTGATGGCGATCAGCAACGAGATCCTGGGCTTCCTGCGCGCTGCCACCGCCGGGGTGACGGTAAACGACGCGACCCTGGCGCTGGACGTGATCGACGAACTTGGCCCAACCGGCGCTTACCTGGGGCACGAACACACCCTGCGGCACTACAAAGAGCCGTTTTACTCCAAGCTGATCGACAAGAACCAGTTCTCGGTCTGGGAAAAGCGCGGCGGCACCACGATGGAAGAGCGCGCCGCCAGGATGGTGGACACCATCCTGAGCAAGCACCAGGTCGAACCGCTGCCCGAGGAAGTCCAACAGGGCATCCGCCGCATCGTCGAGCGCGAGCAGGCTCGCCTCGGTTAATGTGTTGAATGGGGCAGGGCGGAGCGCCGTGCTGCCCCATCCAACCGCATAAAGAAGAGGACTCATGGCGAGATACATCGTCCGGCGGCTGCTGACCATGCTGCTCACCATGTTGATCGTTTCGATCCTGGTCTTTGCGATCGTGGAGATTGCGCCGGGCAATGTGGCGCGCAATATCCTGGGCGCCTATGCCACCCCGGAACAGGAAAAATCGATGCAGAACCAGCTCGGGCTGGACCGGCCGATCCTGACCCGCTACATCTCGTGGCTGGCCGGTTCAGACTGGCAGGCCAGCGCGCAGGTTGGGCACGCGGTGAAGGAGATCGTCATCCAGCAGGGCGTGGTGCAGCGCTACCGGCAGTGGTGGGAAGTGGACGACGACGGCAGCCTGGTGCAGTGGGACATGCGCAACGGCAAGCTGTACAAGATGGTGCGCCAGGAAAACGGCAGCACCATCGAGCTGCCGGCCGAGGAGGCCTGGAAGGTCGATGCGCAGGGCGGGCGTTATTTCTGGGGCATCGACAACGCCAACCGGGCCGCGCTGTGGATCCAGGGCCAGGGCGGGACGGAATACCGGCTGGAATATTCGGGCTGGATCGAGACCAGCGATTCGCCGGTCGAGTATATCCCGCTGAGCAAGGGGCTGTTGCGCGGCGACGCCGGGGTTTCGCTGCGCTACAAGCGCCCGGTGTCTGAGGTGATCGCGCGCCGCATCCTGAATTCGCTGGTGCTGGCGGCGCTGGCATTCCTGTTCTCGATCCCGCTGGCGATCCTGCTGGGACTGATCGCCGGGCTAAACGAAGGCAAGGCGATCGACCGGGTGATCTCCATCGGGGGGTTGGTCACGGCGGCTTCGCCCGATTTCGCCACCGGCATCCTGCTGATCATGGTCTTTGGGCTGTGGCTGGAAGTGCTGCCAGGGGCAACCGTCTTCCTGAGCGAGACCGCCATCCTGGATGACCCGCGCATGCTGGTGCTGCCAGTGCTGACCGCCAGCCTGGTGGAGATCGGCTACGTGCTGCGCATCACACGCGCCAGTGTGGTGGAAGTGATGAACTCGGCCTACGTGCGCACGGCGATCCTGAAAGGCCTGAGCAACCGCCAGGTGGTGGTGCGGCACGTGCTGCGCAATGCGCTGATGGCGCCGATCACGGTGATCATGCTGCACGTGAACTGGTTCATCGGCGGGCTGGTGGTGGTCGAATCGGTGTTCGGCTACCCGGGCCTGGGAAATTTCATCCTGAACGCGGCGTTGTACAAAGACATCTACTCGATCGAAGCCGGAGCGATGGTACTGATCCTGCTGGCGGTCGGGACGCAGCTGATCGCCGACATCATCTATTCGTTGATTAACCCGCGCATCCGCTATGCGTGAGAGGGCCGCATGACGACTGCTTCTGTTCCTGACCATCGTGCGTCAATTGACAAACCCGCCCAGCTGCCACGGGCGAATGACCCGCTGCGGCGGGTGCGCGAGATGTACGAACTGATCAGCGCCTCGCCCACCGCCATCGTGGGGCTGGCTATGGTGTTGATCTGGGTGCTGATCGCGATCTTCGCCCCGCTGCTCACGGCCCATACGCCCCTGGAGCAAGATTACAGGGCGATCAACCAGGGGCCGTCGTTGAACCACATCCTGGGCACCGATCATCTGGGGCGCGATGTGTGGGCACGGGTGGCCTTCGGGGCACGCACCATCCTGGTGCTGGGGCCGATCTCGGTGCTGGTGGCTTTTGCGCTGGGCATCGTCCTGGGGCTGCCATCGGGCTATTACGGGCGCTGGGTCGACGAGACGGTGATGCGCGTGCTGGACTCGCTGATGGCCTTTCCGACCATTCTGCTATACATGATTATCATCTCGGCCGTGGGCGCGTCATCCTTCAACGTGGTGATCGCCATCGCCATTGGCGGCGCGCCGGGCATCGCCCGGCTGGTGCGCGCCCTGGCGATGGACATCCGCACGCGTGAGTACGTGGCAGCGGCCCGGCTGCGCGGCGACTCGGACGTGGCGATCATGCTGCGCGAGATCCTGCCCAACTGCCGCGGCCCGCTGATCGTCGATTTCCTGATGCGCATCGGTTATGCGGCGTTCTACATCGGCACGCTGGGCTTCCTGGGATTGGGGCTGCCACCGCCGACCCCCGATTGGGGCGGAATGGTGCAGGAAGGCCACAGCCACATGCTGGCCAACGTCTGGCCGGTGCTTGCAGCCACGCTGGCGATCATCACCCTGGTGATCGGCCTGAACCTGTTCGCCGATGGCGTGCGGGAAGAAAGTATGCGCTACCAGTAAACGGATAACAATATGAGCGATGCCCCTATCCTGGCGGTTAAAAACCTGGCGGTAACCTACAAGACGCGCAAGCGCGACATCAACGCCGTGCGGGACGTCTCGTTCGAGATCTTCAAAGGCGAGAACCTGGGATTGGTGGGCGAATCGGGCTGCGGCAAGAGCACGGTGGCCTATTCGGTGGTCAATTTCCTGGGGCCGAACGGGCGTGTGGCGCAGGGCGAGATCCTGTTCAAGGGCGAGCACGTGCAGAACCGCTCGGAGCACGAACTGCGCAAGCTGCGCGGGGCCGATATCTCGATGGTTTACCAGGAGCCGATGTCGTCGCTCAACCCGGTGATGCGCATTCGCGACCAGCTGGCCGAGAGCCTGCTGGCGCATGCCGGGTTGAACAAGGTCCAGGCCTACGCCCGGTCGCTGGAGGCGTTGAAGAGCGTCTATATGCCCGACGCCGAGGCGGTGATGACGCGCTACCCGCACCAGCTGTCGGGCGGGCAGCAGCAGCGGGTGGTGATCGCGATGGCGCTGCTGAATAACCCATCGCTGTTGATCATGGACGAGCCGACCACCGCGCTGGATGTGACGGTGGAAGCGGCGGTGCTGGACCTGATCGCCGAGGTGAAGGAGCGTTACCAGACCGCCACGCTGTACATCAGCCACAACCTGGGCGTGGTGGCGCGTGTTTCAGACAAAGTGGGCGTGATGTATGCAGGGGAGCTGGTGGAACTGGCCGAGACGCGCCAGATCTACCGCTCGCCGCTGCACCCGTACACGATGGGCCTGATGCGCTGCCTGCCCGACGTGGATGCGCCCAAGGGCACCCGGGTGCTGAAGCCGATCCAGGGGCGGGTGCCATCGCCCGGCAACCTGCCCAGCGGGTGCATCTTCGCCCCGCGCTGTGACAAGGCCATCCCGGAATGCGCGCAGACACACCCGCATTTGAAGGAAATCGCCCCCGGGCACCAGGTGCGCTGCATTCGCGCCCATGAATGGCTGGACACGCCGCTGATCTGGCTGGACAACGAAGTGCGCGAGGAGCCCTGCCCCGACCGGGAAGACAACCGCCCGCCCAAGATCCTGGAAGTGAACCAGGCCAAGGTGTATTACCCGGTGCCGTTCAAGACGGTGGGCGGGTACCTGGGGCTGGAGCCGCGCGAGTACGTGCGCGCCACCGACGACGTGAGCATCAACGTGCGCAAGGGGCGCACGCTGGGCATCGTGGGCGAATCGGGCTGCGGCAAGAGCACCCTGGCGCGCGCCATCGTCGGGCTGGAGGGGCTGCACCAGGGTAAGATGGAATTCCTGGGGGTGGATGTCTCGCGCTCGCTGAACAAGCGCAGCCTGGAGACGATCCGCGACCTGCAGATGGTCTTCCAGGATCCGAACGGGACGCTCAACCCTTCGCACTGCGTGGGCGACCAGATCGCCGCCTCGCTGCGGCGCTTCCACATCCTGCCGGCAGACCAGGTGCAGGGGCGGGTGGAGCAGCTGCTTCGGGCGGTGAAGCTGGATGAAAGCTATTACTTCCGCCTGCCGCGCCAGATGAGCGGCGGCGAAAAACAGCGCGTGGGCATCGCCCGGGCGATCGCTTCCAACCCGGCAATGGTGATCTGCGATGAGCCGGTCTCGGCGCTGGACGTGTCGGTGCAGGCGGCGGTGCTAAACCTGCTGCTGGAAATCCAAAAAGAGCAGAGCACCACCATGATCCTGATTTCGCACGATCTCAGCTCGGTGCGCTTCTTTGCCGACGACGTGGCGGTGATGTACCTGGGGCGGGTGGTGGAGTATGGCCCGTGCGAAACGATCTACGCCCCGCCCAACCACCCGTATACGGCTGCGCTGCTGGCGGCGGTGCCGCGTCCCGACCCGGACGCCGAACCGTCTAAGGTGCGGCTAAAAGGCCGCGTGCCCAGCGCAGTGCACCCGCCCAGCGGCTGCCGCTTCCACACGCGCTGCCCGTTTTATATCGGCGATATCTGCAAAGACCAGGAACCGGCCGTGCGCGACCTGGGCGGCGGGCATAAAATTTACTGCCACCTGCCGCCGTCCGAACTGGAAAAGATCGTGCCCTGACCGTTTTCAACCAACTCAAAACGAAAGGTAGCCTGAAAAAAATGCACGAAGAACAACCCTTCTTTATGCGCGACCACTGGGTCTACGATCCGGAAAAAGCGCCCGCCCGGCGCAGCGATGCCGAACAGGGCTTTGACACACGCGCCCTGCACGCCGGTTTCCACCCGCTGAAAAACATGGCGCAGTTCCGTGCTTTCGTCCCCCCCATCGTCCAATCGATGACCTACCCGTACGAGAGTTTCGAGCGCTTCCCAGATTACATTTATGGGCGCAGCAAGACCCCGACGGTGAGCGTGCTGGAAGATCGCCTGGCGGCGCTGGAGGGCGGCGAGGCGTGCGTAACCGCCAGTTCAGGCTCGGCGGCGCTGTTCAGCCTGGTCTTCACCATGGCCCGGCCTGGCGATAACGTGGTCACCTCGCTGAACACCTTTGGCGAAGGCTACAAACAGGCCGCCACGATCTTCCCCGAGCGCTGCGGGGTGCAGTTCCGCTTCGTCAAAGACTGGCAGAACCCGGCTGCCTGGGACGCAGCCATTGACCAGAACACCCGCCTGGTGTGGGTGGAGACCCCGTCCAACCCGACCCTGATGGTGACCGACATCCAGGCCATCGCCGATGTGGCCCACGCCCGCGGCGTGCCGTTGATGGTCGATAACACCACCGCCTCCGCCGCGCTGCAAAAACCGATGGACCTGGGCGCGGATATTGTGCTGCTCTCGCTGACCAAGTTCCTGTGCGGCAACGCCACCGTGCTGGGCGGGGCGATCGTGGGGCCGGAAGCGCTGGTGGAGGATATCCGCTGGAACACCACCGAGTTCCTGGGCGCGATCCTTCAGCCGTTTGAGGCCTGGTTGATGCTGCAGTACCTGGAAACGCTCTCAATGCGCATGGAGCGGCACAGCAGCAACGCCCTGCGGGTGGCCGAATTCCTGGCTGCCCACCCCAAGGTCAAGCACGTTAACTACCCCGGGCTGACGAGCCACCCGCAGCATGCGCTGGCGCAGCGGCAGATGAAGGGCGGCAGCGGGCTGATGTCGTTCGTCGTGCCGGGCGGAATGCAGGGCGCGGCGTGCGTAATGAACAGCCTGGAACTGGTGGTGCACGCGGTGACGTTTGGCACCAGCCGCACGATCTGCATGCACCCGCGCACCATCACCCACGAACACATGACCCAGGAAGAGCGCGACGCGGCCGGGATCGATGATGGCCTGATCCGCATGTCGGTCGGCCTGGAAAACCCGGATGATATTCTCGCCGACCTGGACCAGGCGCTGGCTTAGCTGTAACCATGAAAGAACCGATCAATTCCAGTAAACTACCCGAGCCGGTTGGGCCATACTCGCACGGGCTGCGGGTGGGCGACTTCATCTTCACCGCCGGGCAGCTGCCGATGGACCCAAAGACCGGGCGGCTGTCGGGGGATTCGATCGAAGAGCAGACCTTCCAGGTCTTGGAAAACGTCAAAGCCATCCTGGAAGCAGCCGGGGCGACGATGGCGGATGTGATCAAGTGCACCGTGCACCTGAGCGACCTGTCGCTGTTCCAGCGCTACAATGCGGTGTACGAACGCTACTTCCCCGAGCCGCGCCCGGTGCGCACGACGGTCGGCAGCCAGTTAAGCAGCGGCATCTTGATCGATATCGACGTTGTCGCGTACCTGCCGCGCGACGGGAACACGGCCAACGCCGGATGAACGCCGCGGGCCAGGCGGGCCGGGGTGCGGCGGGAGGCGGCCGATGAGCCTGCCCGGCCTGCCGGCCTCGCCCACCCCACTGCTGCCGTTGAACGATCCCCCCGGTCGCAGCGAGATCTACCTGAAGTTAGAATCGCTGCAGCCGGTGGGGTCGTTTAAGCTGCGCGGCGCGCAGCAGGCCCTGGACGCCTGCCCGCCGGAGGCGCTGGCGCAGGGCGTGTGGACGGCCAGCGCCGGCAACATGGGGTATGCGCTGGCCTGGGCCGCCCGACGGCGCGGCGTCGCCTGCACGGTGATCGTGCCCGACGATGCTCCGCACAACAAGCTGGCGGCGATCCAGGCGCAGGGCGCACAGGTGTGGCCGGCGCCGTTCAGCATCTACCAGGAGATCCAGCGCCAGGACAGTACGGTGGCGTTCGAACTGCCGCCCGGGCGGCTGGTACACCCGTTCGCCGACCCGGCGGTGATAGCCGGAAACGGCGGGCTGGCGGCCGAGATCGTGGCCCAACTGCCGCAGGTGCAGGCCATCCTGGCGCCGTACGGCGGGGGCGGGCTGTGCTGCGGGCTGGCGCAAGCGCTGGTCGAGTTGGGCAGCCAGGCCCAGGTGATCGCCTGCGAGGTGGAGAGCGGCGCTCCGCTGACCGCTTCGCTGCGCGCCGGGCGGACGGCG
>JBJSYW010000055.1:0-6746 GCA_046089985.1 Chloroflexota bacterium | reverse complement strand
CGCCGAGCGCCTGGGGGCCGGCGGCTGTAACCTCCAGGGCGGCCCCATCGGGCAGACCCAAGGCCAGCAGGGCCGGGAATTGGTAGGCCAACCCGTACAGATCGCCCCAACGGTTGTCTTCCTGTACGCGTACCACCAGGTTAACGCCCAGCAGGCCCAGACCGGGGCGGGTCTCCAGCGCGCCTGCCAGCAGGCCTTGCATTGCCCGGCGGGCGGCTTCGGGGCTTTCAGGAGCGGCGGGCAGGCTGCCGGCGAAGTATTGGCCAGTCAGTGGGATCGCGCCGCGATCTACCAGCAGCGGCAGTCCGCTGCGCCAGGCCGCAGCCAGGTTTTGCAGGACGGCCGGGTTCACAGCGGCTGTTTCGCCAATGCTCAGGATCACCCCACTGACGTCCGGATCGATTGCCGGCAGCGCGCCGCGCGCCGGCGCAGCCAGGGCAGTCGATGCGGTGGGCAGCAGCGCCTGCAGCGCCTCGGCTGCCTGGCGCGCCTGCTGTGCATCGGCATACCCGGCGGTCACCACCAGCTGGTGCGCCTGCTGCCCGCCGCTCCAGTTGGCAAAGCGCGTGAGCGCCTGGCGGCCGGCTGGGGCGTCAAACGGGGCCGCGCAAAGCAGCAGCGGTCCTGCACCGGCGGGCGTCTGCAGGCCGGAATAGCTGCGCTCCAGGCGGGCGGGTGCGCCCGCCAGCGAGTGCCGGCGGGTGCGCAGGTCATATGCGCCCGCGCCAGGGGCCAGCACCTGCACCAGCACATTGCGCAGGCTGATCAGGCTGCGCTCGCCGTTGTACTGCACGCCCTGGGCGGCGTGGTAGGTCTCGGCGTCCAGAATCGTGGCGGTGTATGCGCCAAAAGCGGCGCGGATATCCCCCGCGGCGCTCAGCAGTACGCCGGTCTCGTTCTCTAGCCCGATCCCGATATGCGGTGCGCCGGGCCGGCTGATGGCGTTTAGCAGTCGGGCTGCCCGGCTGCGCAGGGTGAAGCCCTGGTCAATAATCACCTGCGGCGCGCCAAAGGACAAGCCGGGGAAGCCGGTCTCGACCGCGCCAAACTCCAGCGCATTGCCGGCGTCATAGTTGGCGCGGTAACCGGCCAGCAGGGTGCGCGACTGCAGCAGGCCGCCGGCCCCGGTGCCGCTGATCAGCGTGCCCTGGCGGTAGGCCTGCTCCAGGGCGCGCTCCAGGGCAGTGCCGGACAGCACCTGGGAGGCCACCAACGGATCGCCGCCCAGGATGAAGACTGCGCTTGGCGGTTCGGCCAGGTAATCAGCCACACCTGCGGCATCGGCATCCGCGCGAGTCAGCACCGGCGCTAATTCGGCCCGGCAGCCCTGTGGGGCGGCCTGCAGGCAGGCGGCTTCGATGCCCGCCCGCCGCTCATCGGCGGTCTTCAAATACTCGGCCCGGTCCTTCTCGGCAACGCTCAACGGGTTGGTAGGATAGGCCAGCGGCAGAACCAGGATGCGCAGCGGTTCTCCCCTGCTGCGCTGGACCAGCACCTCAGACAGGCCGGCAATGGTCTCCGGGTTGTAGCCGCCGCCGATGGGGGCCAGCAGCGGTTCTGGCGCAGCCTGGGTGGACAGGCCGGCCCGAGCCGGCGCCGGGTGGAGCAGCAGCGCAGCGGTCAGCAGGGCGAGCAGGGTGGAAAGAAGAAATTTCATCAGCAGCTCAATCGGCCTGCAGGATATGGGTCACGATAGTCGCGCCCGAGCCGCCGATGTTCTGGGCCATGCCGGTGCGCGCCCCGGGGACCTGAGTTGCGCCGGCATCGCCGCGCAGCTGCTGCACCACTTCAACTACCTGGTAGACGCCGGTGGCGCCGACCGGGTGACCGCGCGCTTTCAACCCGCCGCGGGTAGCGATCGGTATGCGCCCGGTCGGGCAGATGGCGCCGTCCAGCCCCAGGCGCGGCCCCTGGCCCGGCTCGGCGAACCCGCAGGCTTCCAGGGAGAGGGCCGCCATGATCGAGAACGCGTCGTGCAGTTCGAACACGTCGATCTGCTGCGGGCCGACCCCCGCCTGGGCGTAGGCGCGGCGGGATGATTGCTCGGCCGCGCTGAGCCAGACCGGGTTGCGCCGGTCGTGCACCGCCAGGGTATCGGTGGCGATGGCCGAGCCGGTGATGGTGATGCGCGGCCGGCCCGGCAGGCTGGGCGCCTGGTCGGCTGGGACGATCAACACCGCCGCGGCGCCGTCGCCGACCGGCGAGGCATCCAGCAGGTTGATCGGGTCGGCGATCATGCGCGCCCGCTGGTAATCCTTCTGGGTGACCGCCTCTTGCAGGCGGGCGTACGGGTTGTGCACGGCGTTGGCGTGGGCGTTGATCGAGAAGGGGCCGAAATCGGTGTGCTTCCAGCCGTAGTGATAGAGGTAGCGCTGCATCACCAGGGCGTTGATCGCCACGAACGATAGCCCATGCACGATCTCGTAATCGGCGTCGGCGGCGGTAGCCAGGGCGGCGGTGGTATCGGCGCCCTTGGTCTCGGTCATCTTCTCCACGCCAACGGCGATGGCGGAGTCCATCTCGCCGGAAGCGACCGCCATCAGGGCGGTGCGAACGGCCGCCCCGCCTGAGCCGCAAGCCGCCTCAACCTTGAAGGCATCCCGGCCGCGCAGCCCGACCCAGTCGGCCACCAACGCGCCAAGCTGTTCCTGGCGGCTGAGTGTGCCCGACAGCATATTGCCGACGAACAGCCCGTCTACTTCGCTTCGCCCGGCGTCCTGTAAAACGGCGAAGACCGCCTCGCCGGCGATCTCGCGGATCGATTGTTCCCAATTTTCACTGACCGGGGTTTGCCCGATCCCAAGAATTGCTACAGAGCGCATTGTGTGTCCTCGGTCATTTCGCAGGTTGGTATGCTTCCATTGTAGCTGCGGCGGCTCTCAGAAGCTATCAAGACCGGCCGGGCGGTTTACTCAGCGGGCGGCGGGCCTGGGGGAAGATCGGGCGTCTCGCCGCGCCGCCGGCCGCGCCGCCGCTCGATAAAGGCTTTGTGGGCCACGCGCCGGGCGGCCAGTTCGGCCAGGGCGTGCACCAGGAAGTTTTCATCGGGGCGGGCGTCCCAGATATAGATCACGTATGTACCGGCCAGCCGGTCATGGAAGGCGCGCCGCTCGTCGTCGACCAGGATCCACAGGAAGCCTAGCCCGAAGGGTATCGCTGACAGGTAGTAGCCGATATAGCGGCGGATCACGTGGCCCAGGTTGAGCTTGCCGGTCCCGCCGGCGGCCACAATCTTGATCCCCATGATGGCCTTGCCGGGCGTCTGCCCGGCCACCAGCCAGAAGAACAGGTAGTAGATGATGACGAACACCAGCGAAGCCAGGCTGGCCAGCGGCGGGCCAAAGAGCCAGATCACGATGCGCTGTACCTGCGGCAGCTGCTCGGTAATGTTCTCAAGGAAGGCTTCCACCTGCAGCATCTCCAGCGAGGTGGAGGTGAACCAGCCGCTGAACAGCAGCGTCAGGCTGATGATGGAGACATCGATCACGAAGGCCGAGAGGCGGGTGACGAACCCGGCGTAATGTCCCAGGAACGAACGCCGCCGGTCCAGCGGGTGGCCGGTGAGCTGTACCGGCGCGCCAGACATCGCCTGGATCGCCTCCTGGATTTCCGAAGGGGCGTCTGCGCCTGGTGTGGACGCGCCGCCGGAAGGGGCTGCGTCGCCTGGGTTGTAGGCGCCGCCTGGGTTGTAGGCGCCGCTCATCGTTTTATCACCCGGCCTTGCCATTGGCGGGTGCGAATGGCATGCTCCTTGATCGACTCGGGCGGCTCGGGCAGCTCCCAACGCATCGGGCGGCGCAGCACCGAGCGCACGATCGCCTCCAGGAAGTTGTCGGCGCTCATGGTGCGCTCGCGAGCTTCCTCGACCACCTCGTCCACCAGGCCCACGCCCTGCGATTGGACCAGTTCCTGCACTTCTTCATTTTCGGTCAGGTAGCTGATGGCGGTGTCGACCTGTTCGCTGAGCGCCAGTTGGGCCAGCTGGCGGCCGGCCTGGTCTTCGTAGCGGCCCTGCTCGATCCAGCCATCCACCACCTGCTCACCGCGCTGCGCCAGGGCCTCGACCCCGCGGCGCAGCGGCGAGAGCGCCCGGCTGGCGTAGACCGGCCCGGCCACCAGTTCGACCAGGTTGGCCCCGGCCTGGGCGGCCCGGCCGGCCAGGCGCAGGCTGCGCCCGGCGCGCTGCTCGGCGGCGAAGACCGCCCCGATCAACGCATAGCGCAGGCGCTCGCGCTCGCTGGCTGTTACGGGATCAAGCGGCTCGACCTGCGACGGCTCCCCGGGCGACTCGCCCGGGGGCAGGTGGAAAGTGGTGTCGATAATCTGCGGGCCGGCCGCCGAGCTTCCGGCTGCAGGCTCAGAACGCTGCTGCTCCCAGGTCTCCAGGCGGCTGCGCAGACCGTCGTACCCGGTCAGTACGCCGCCAACCGCCAGGCGGGTGAGCAGGTGCATGGTGGAGCGGCGGCTCACCGGTCACCGCCTGCCTGGCGGCAGAAAGCATAGCGCCGCGGCCGGAGCGTTGCGGGTTGCCCGAGCCCCAGCCGGGTGCGTTGTGAACAGACAGGGTTCATGATGTCCTCCGCGGTGGGTGTAGTTGCCTACCGCTGTTTCGTGCGGTGATCGTATTATACAGCCGGCCCGGCGAGCTGCGCCAGCAGTTCCTCAGCATCGCCGGTTGGCCGGCGGCAGGCAAAGCCGCGGCAAAGGTAGGCGGTGGGAGCGCCATCGAGCAGCGGGCGGTCAGCCAATAGTTCGGGGGAGCCGGGTGCGGGCGGGTAGACGGCGGCGGCTGCCACCAGGTCAGGGCGCAGCTTGCTCCACAGGGCAGCCTGCAGGCGGCGTGCCGCCGGGTCGTCCAGGTCGGGCGCCAGGATGGCGAGTTCGTTCGGTCCGGCGTCCGCCTGATAAAATGCGCATAGCCATTTCCCAAATGCCGTTGGATAACGAGCAAAATTCTGCTGCAGCGCACCAAATAGATCATCGGCGATCTGCCGCCAACCGGTCTGCCCGGTATACGCCGCCAGCAGCACCAGCACTTCGGCCGCCAGAGCGCTGCCGGATGGGGTGGCGTTGTCCTGCAGGTCTTTGGGGCGCAGCAGCAGCTCGCCTTGATCGTCGCGGGTGTCGAAGAAACCCAGTCGGGGGTCTCGATAATGGGCCAGCATCTCCTCGGCCAGCGCGCGCGCGGCGGCGAACCAGGCCGGGTCCGGGTCGGACTGGTACAGCGCCAGCAGGCCAAGCGCCAGGGCGGCATAGTCTTCCAGGTAGGCGTTGTGCTGCGCCCGCCCACGCCGCCAGGAGCGCAGCAGCCGCCGCTCCCCGGCGGCCTGCGCCTGCCCGGGCAGCGGTTCGCCCGGGCGCAGTTCGGCCAGCAGGAATGCGGCGCAGCGCCGGGCCGCCCGCAGGTAATCGGGGCGATCCAGGTAACGGGCGGCTTCAGCCAGGGCCAGCAGCGCCAGACCGTTCCAGGCGGTCAGCACTTTGTCATCCGTCGCTGGGCGCACACGCCGGCTGCGGGCTTCCAGCAGGGCCGCGTGGATGCGTTCCAGCAATTCAACCACCTGGCTGTCGCTCAGCCCGAAGGCTTCGGCCAGTTCGCCGTCGCTGTTCCGGCGCTGCAGCACGATGCGCCCTTCCCAATTGCCGCCCGGCGACACGTCATACGCCTGACTGAAGAACTCCAGCCAGTCCAGCACCGGCAGCGCGGCCGGGGCCGCGGCCTGGGAGGCGCGCAGCACCTGCTCCAACTCATCTGCCGTCCAAACATAGAATTTGCCTTCCACGCCCTCCGAATCGGCGTCCAGGCTGCTGTAGAAGCCGCCCATTGGATCCTGCAGTTCGCGCAGCATGAAATCCAGGGTGGCCTCGCACACCCGGCGGAAATCGGGCCGCCCACCGGCCAGGTAACCAAACAGGTAGGCGCGCGCCAGCTGGGCGTTGTCATAGAGCATCTTCTCGAAATGCGGTACCAGCCAGTCATCGTCGGTGCTGTAGCGGGCGAACCCGCCGCCCACCACGTCGTACATCCCGCCGCGGGCCATGCGCTGCAGGGCATGCAGGGCTGCGTCCAGCGCCAGCGGATCGTCGCCGCGTGCTGCCCGGCGCAGCAGGAATTCAATCGCCATCGGCTGAGGGAAGCGCGGCGCCTGGCCCCAGCCCCCATACTGCCAATCGTACGCCTGCACCAGGCGAAAAGCGGCCTGATCCAGCACCGCCGGGTCGGGCGCCTGCGGCTGCAGATCCGCCGAGCGCCCCTGCTGCAGGTGCTCGAGGATTTGCTGCCCGGAGCCGGTCAGCTGGGCGCGGTCCTCGCGCCACAAGCGTGCCACGGTTGCCAGCACCTCGGTGAAGCCGGGCATGCGGTAGCGGCGCTGGGGCGGGAAATAGGTGCCGCCGAAGAACGGCACGCCTTCCGGGGTCAGGAAGACACTCATCGGCCAGCCGCCCTGCCCGGTCATGGCGACCACCGCATCCATATAGATGCTGTCCAGGTCGGGGCGCTCTTCCCGGTCCACTTTGATATTGATGAAGAACTGGTTCATCAGTGCGGCGGTTTCGGGGTTCTCAAACGACTCGTGGGCCATCACATGGCACCAGTGACAGGCGGCGTAGCCGATGCTGAGAAAGACCGGCTTATCCTCCCGGCGGGCAATGGGTCCTCGGGCGCTCAATGATTCACGACTTGTTTCTGTCCTATCTTGTCGTTTTATACATATCGGTATCTTTTTTGTTTTTGTACGAGATTG
>JBJSYW010000054.1:0-8557 GCA_046089985.1 Chloroflexota bacterium | reverse complement strand
ACGGCGCTGACCGAGATCGACGCTCGCGATACCTTCCACTACCAGATGTCTCAGGTGGAGGAAACACAGAGCCGCTCGCTGACCGTCGACGCCGACCTGCCCAGCGTCTTCCTCGACATGAACAACGACCCGGTCCATTACATGGACGGGGCTGCCCGCCGCCTGGTGGCCCAGGCCCAGGACGCCACCACCGTCATCGCCCGGGTGGTGATGACCACCACCCAGGGCGGGCTGCAGCAGACGGCCACTGCGCCGCGCTGCAGCGACGATCAATCGGGCCGGTTGTTCTGCCCGCTGTTTGACCCCGAATTTGCCCCTGGCGCGCAGGAGGGCGTCTTCCACCTGGCCGTCCAGAGCATGGACGGGGTCGGGCAGCTGTCGACCCAGCAGGTCTATACGATCTCGGTGGACAGCAGCGGACCGCGCATCGCCGGCAGCGCCACCGACCTGGTCGGCTCGGCGCAGCGCCATCCCACGCTGCGCAATACCTGGTTCCTGCCGCTCAGCTTCACCGTCCAGGACCCCGGCCTGGATGACGGATCGGACCCCAGCGGGCTGGACCCCAACAGCGTGCGGGTGACGATCTACAGCCCCTCCGGTCAACCCGCCGGGCAGGGCACGCAGATCCCCACCTATGACGCCGCCGGCGGGCGCTGGACCCTCGACTACCTGTTCCCGGAGAAGGAACCCAGCGGGCGCCTGGTGGTGGTCATCGAAGCCACCGACCGGGTGAGCAACCACACCATCCACCGCTACAACGTGCTGCTGGACGCATCGCCCGGCCGCGGCCAGTTGAACCAGCAGGGCGTCCCACAGCCCAGCTTGAAAGCGCTGCTGGCCCCCAGCAGCCCACAGGAGGTGATCCTGAACGGGCGGGTGCTGTCCGGCACGGTCAGCGATACGCCGCCGCAGGATCTGCCATACTACACGGCTGAAGGCGCCGGAGCCACGGTCGGGATCCAGCGCGTGGAGGTGGCGCTGACCCAGCAGGCCAACGCCCCCTACCTGTACGAGCAGCCCTATCCCAGCGGCCTGCTGGCCTGGCTGCCGCTGGATAAAGACACCCTCCCGGTCGACAGCAGCGGCGAGCCGATCAGCGGCACGCTCAAGCGCCTGTTCCTGGATATCTCGCCCAACCTGGTCGACGGCGAGTGCGATGGCACAGACTGCCCCTGGTCCGGCCTGCCCGGGCACTTCATGGGCTCGACCTACTTCGACGGCCGCCTGCGCCGCATCAGCCTGGGGCAGCAGATCGACCTGGCGAACCGCTCCTTCAGCCTGTCGATCTGGGCCAGGCGCGGCCAGGCCGGGCACAACGACCCGTTCCTGTGGCAGGGGCCGGTCTCGGCCCCCGAGCGGCGCATCCTGCTGGGGGTCAACGCCGAGGACCGCTTCGTGTGCGGCTTTGGTGGGGCCGACCTGGTCTCGCCGCTGGCCTACTCCGACACCGCCTGGCACTTCTGGGCCTGCACCTACGACGCCGCCAGCGGCCTGCGCACCATCTACCGTGACGGCGAAGCGCTGGCTAGCGATACCTCTCGCCCGCTGCCGCGCCAGTTCGAAAGCCTGTATATCGGCCTGGCCCCGGTCGGCGCTTACCTGGGCTACCTGGATGACCTGCGACTGTACGACCGCCCGCTGGATGCCGCCGAGGTGCGCCAGGTGTACACCGGCGATCACACCGTCTTCCAGATGGACGTCAAGCAAGAGTTTTACGCCGGCGGGGACCTGCTGGAGGACAGCTCCGGCTTCTACCACCAGGCGCAACTGGACAGCGGCCCGGATGACCTGGCGAACAAGGTGATCAACGGGCGGGTGGGCATGTTCGGGCTGGCGCTGGACGGCAACGACCGGCTGGTCGTGCCGCCCTCCTACAGCCTGGACCTGGACCGCGGCGCGCTGACCCTGGCGGCCTGGGTCTTCCCCAGCGGCTCGGCCGGCGGCGATATCATCAGCCAGCGCGACGTCAACCCCGAGTTCCGCTACCCGTCGCTGGCGCTGACCGCCGGCAACCAGGTGGAGTTCGGTTTTGGCGACGGCTACGACTGGCACAGCGCCACCGGGCCGGCGCTCTCGGCCGGCAGTTGGCACTTCATCGCCGTGGCATACGCGGACGGCGAAGCGCGCTTCTACCTGGACGGCGCGCCTTCCGGCAGCGCCGCCCTGCCCGGCGCACGCAGCCCCTTCCCCAGCCGGACTTTCAGCGTGGGCCAGGGGCTGACCGGCAGCCTGGATGACGTGCGGGTTTACCCGCGCGCCCTGGACAACGACGAACTGACCCTGCTGATGAACACCGCCTGGCAGACCGCCCACCTGACCGGCGAGAAGATGGAGGCGGTTGGCCCGGAGCGCCCGGCGGCCGAACTGGCCTGGAACGCCGGCGTGCCCGATGGGCTGGAGGGTGCGTTCCAGATCGACGTGCGCGGCTGCGATAACGACGGGCGCTGCGATACCAACCCCGGGATGGAGAACCAATGGGGCGGCACGGTGGACACGCTGGCCCCGCGCATCGCCATCACCGCCGGCCTGCCGGTCAGCGGCAGCCTGTATATCTCCTACACCTTCAGCGTAGAAGACCAGCTGCTGGACCTGTCTTCGCTGCTCACCAATCTGTGCAGCGGCCCGGCGCTGATCGAGCAGCACGCTTACAACAACGCCTGGTACCTGGCTGAGGATGTGCTGCCCGACAACACCCTGTACCGCATCACCGGTGCGTGCAGCGGGCTGAAGATGCTGCCGCTGGGCGGCACGCTGTACGCCTGCGACCTGGCGGGCAACTGCGCTCGCCAGACGCTGCCGCCGGTCAACCCGCACAGCCTGTTTATGCCGCTGATCGCCCGCCTGACCGGCGCAGACCGGGCCGACCCGCCGCCGCAGAAACCGCTCGACGGGCGCCCGCTGCAAGCCGCCGCCCGCTTCAGCGGGCTGGACCGGCAGGCGCCGCAGGTGCAGATCGGCCTCACCCGGCTCGGCCTGGATGCCTTCCGCAACCCGCTGTTCGCCGTGCTGCAAGGCCAGGTCAGCGATGCCTACGGCGTGCGCCAGGTCGAGATCCAGCTCTTCAAAGACGGAGCGCCGGTCTACCACGGCCCGGCGGCCCTGAGCGGCCGGGTCTGGAACGCGCTGTGGATCTTCCGCGACGGGCTGCGTCCGGCGCCGGGGGTGTACCTGCTGCAGGTCACCGCCGTCGACTGGGCCGGCAACCGCTCCACCATCCAGCAGGAAATCACGGTCCCGTAGCGCAGAAAGCGAGGCAGCTAGCCATGTTGACCCCCTGGAAATACCTGACCGTCTGGCTGCGAGCGCCCGGCGTCCTGCTGGCTGCAGCAGCCCTGTTGGGCCTGCTGGTGATCACCCCGCTGGCCTCGTTTGGCGGCGCATCCGCCCCCACCGCCCTGGTGTATGGCCCGCAAGACGCTTTCTGGGCCACGCTGCGCGGACAGAACGCCGTGGCCCAATTGAACCTGCCCGGCAGCCTGGTGACCACCAGCCTGGCGACCGCAGACGCCTACCCGCACGACCTGGCCATCGGGCCGGACCAGGCCCTGTGGCTCACCGAGCGCTCCGGCGAAGCCATCACTCGCCTGGACCCGCTCGACCACAGCCTGAGCCGCTTCGCCCTGCCTCAACCCGGCGGCCCAGCCGCCCTGGCCCTGGGGCAGGACGAAGCGCTGTGGTTCACCGAACTGGACGGCGACCGCATCGGCCGGCTGGGCCTGGTCTCACAGCCCGACGGCAGCCTGGCCCCGGGCGAGATCAGCCGGTTTGCCCTGCCCACCCCCGGCAGCGCCCCGCACGGCATCGCCGCCGCGCCGGATGGCAGCCTGTGGTTCAGCGAGTGGGGCGCTGGCCGCATCGGGCGCATCACCCCGCAGGGCGACCTGAGCGAGTACCTGCTGCCCTGGACCACCCACCACCCCACCGAGCTGGCCTTCGACCCGGACGGCGGCCTGTGGTTTATCCTGGACGTCGGCCCGCTGGTCGGGCACATCGACCCGGCCGCCGGAACGATCGTCAGCTATACCCTCTCCACTGCCAGCAGCTCGCTGCTCGACCTGGCCGCCGGCCCCGATGGCCGGATGTGGTTCCTGGGCGTGCAGTCGCTGGGCAGCTTTGCCCTGACCGCCGGCAGCCCGAGCGACCTGCAGGAGATCGCCATCCCAGCCATGTTCCAGGGCCAGGGGCGAGCGCAGCTGATCGCCGGCCCGGGGGCCGAGATTAACTTCATCCGCCTGGACAGCCCGCAGCTCTACAACCTGGCGCTGCCTGATCCGGCCGCGCTGCGCGACCTGCAGGTGTTCTTCACCCACCTGCCGCCCACGCTGCTGGCCGGCGGCCCGTTCACCGTCACGGTTGAGCTGGTCAACTGGAGCAGCGACCCGGCCACCGGGGTAAAGCTCAGCCTGCAGATGGGCGAAGGCATCTCCTTCACTTCCAGCAGCCTGCCGTCGACCTGCAGCACAACCGGGCAGCTGGTGGAATGCCCGCTGGCCCAGCTGGACGGCAAGGCGCACCTGCCGGTGACCTTCACCCTGCAGATGAAAGGCGGGCTGCAAACCACCCTTTCGTTGGACGCCCGGGTGAGCGCCGAGCAGGGCGATTACCTGCCGGCCAACAACCGGGTCTTCCGCAGCGTCGAAGTGCTGCGCAGCCTGGTCTACTTCACCGACTTTGAAGCCGGAGCAGATGACCTGTGGTCGGAACAGCAAGTTGTCGGACAGCCCGGCGGCGGGCAGGCGCTTGGCCCGCTGGCCAATACGCTGGTCACGCTGCGCTTTGCCAACCTGCCCCCGCACGACCGGGTGCGTCTGTGCTATGACCTGTACATCCGCGGCGAGTGGGATGGCTTCCGCATGACCGACCCGGCCGACCTGGCCGACCCGCCGCAAGTGGTCGGCCCCGACCTGTGGTCGAACTACCTGGACGAGCGCCCGCTGCTGGCCACCAGCTTCTCGAACCGCAGCGGCTGGAACCAGTCCTTCCCCGCCGGCTACCCGGCCGCCGACCGGCTGCCCCAATCCGGCGCGCTGGAGACCGGCGATTTCGGCGGCGGCGGCGCTCCGGCGGTGACCGACGCCCGCTACCACCTGTGTTTCGACCGGCCGCACAGCCCGCTGAGCATGGTGCTGACCTTCTACGGCAACCACCTGGACCTGCTCTCCGGCGAGAGCTGGACGCTGGACAATGTATCGGTCGAGTTCCTGTATACCGCCGCGTACCAGTGGCTGTACATGCCGCTGATCAGCCGCTAACACCCGGGAGGAGCGCATGCCATCCATGAGCAACCGATTGAACTGGTTTGCAGCGGGGATTATCCTGGCCCTGGCCTGCCTGGCTGCCGCCGGGCGGCTGGCGCCGCTCCCCGCCCTGGCCTCCCCGGATGACGCTTACCCGGTGACGGTCAGCATCCTCTCGATCACCCCCAACCCGGCTGTGAGCGGAGAGATTATCCAGGTCAGCGTGCAGGTCAGCGCGGTGGACCCGCCGGCCGGCATCCCCGGCGGGACCGTCCAGGTGCGCGTTGGCTCGCTGTTGGCCTGCCAGGTCGACCTGGACCCTGCCGGGCAGGGCGCCTGCGAGCTGCGCGTGATGGACACCGGCCAGACGCCGGTGCTGGCGGTCTACCTGGGTTCGCCGCCCTTCCTGCCCGGCGCCTCAGCCGCTTCGGTGCTGCAGCTGTCCAAGCCGCTGTGGTGGCCCACGGTTTACTGGCATGACTTCGAAACCCCCGCCGGGGCCGAGTGGAGCAGCCTGCGCCAGCAGCTTACCCCCTCCGCGCAGGGCTACCTGGGTGGGTTTAACAACGAAGACACTACCCTGACCCTGGGGAATCTGGCCGCCCACCACCATATCAGCGTCTCGTTTGACCTGTACCTGTTTGGTTCGTGGGACGGCAGCGAGGAGCAAGGCAGCATCCCGCTATCCGGGCGGACGCCGCCGATCCAGGTGATCGGCCCGGACCTGTGGCAGTTCGAGGTCGACGGCGCGCCGCTGCTGCAGACCACCTTCAGCAATTGGGATTTCATCAACTTCCGCCAGGCTTTCCCGCTGCCCTACCCGCAGGGCAGCCTGCCTGCTCACAGCGGCGCAGCCGCCTGGAACACCCTCGGGCACTACTTCTACCAGTACCCGATGGACTCCACCTACCACCTGACCTTTATCTTCAAACACACCGCGCCCGAGATCGACCTGCGCTTCCTGGCCCAGGGGCTGCAGGAGATCACGGATGAAAGCTGGGGGCTGGACAACCTGTGGGTTCAGGCAGCCTTCGATGTCATCCACCTGCAGTACCTGCCGGTGGTCAATCGATAGGGAAGGAGACGCCCAGATGAACAAGCCTCCCATTCGCTTGCCGGCAGGCCTGCCTGCCCTGCACCCGCTGCGCTTCGCCTGGACCGGCCTGGCGCTGCTGACGGCGCTGCTGGCCGTCTGGGGCCTGGCGCTGCTGCGGCCCGCCCCGGCGCAGGCCGAAGCCAGCGCCACCGCGCTGATCAGCATCAGCTTCTATACCACCTACGACCCAGCGGCCTCCACCACCATCTATGAAGACCGCCTGGCCTGGGGCAAAGTCAGCCTGAGCGACCAGGCCGGCGGCAACCAGGACCCCACCGGCAGCGTGCAGCTGACCGCAGCCGAGATCGGTCTGAACTGCACCATCACCTACACGAATGGCAGCGACGGTGAGGGCGAGTGCGCCTTTATCCCCAGCCAGAGCGGCACGTTCACCGTCACCGCCGCCTACAGCGGCGACAGCAAATTTAACCCCGCCTCCAAACAAATCTCTCAAACGATCAGCGCCTTTGCAAACTCGCCCACGCGCCTGTCGGCCGGGCGCAGCCAGACCTGCCTGCTCAAACCCGACCAGACCTTGCGCTGCTGGGGCGAGCCGATGACCATCCCGATCGACGCTTCCGGCGCACCGCGCACCGTTTCCGGCTACGTAGCCGTCTCAGCCGGCAGCTACCACACCTGCGCCATCCGCGCCGCCGATGGGGGGATCGACTGCTGGGGCGACGATGGGACGATCACCAACACCGTGCCCACCGGTCAGTTCTCGGCGATCAGTTCCGGCGAGCAGCACGTCTGTGCGCTGGACGCCAACCACGCGGTGAAGTGCTGGGGCCACCTGGACGATGGCCTTACGGCTGCCCACAGCGGGGCTTACCGCTGGATCAGCGCCGGAGACAAGAACGACTGCGCCATCGACCTGGATGACTCCACCACCGAGTGCTGGGGCAGCAGCGCCAACATCAACAGCTACCACGGCGTGCTGCGCGAGCTGGCGGTGGGTAACAACCACGCCTGCGGGATCAAAAATGACGGCGCGCTGCACTGCTGGGGCGCGCTGTCCAACAGCGACACATCTTCGGTGTTCTCCGAGATCGACTCCGGCTCCGGGTACAGCTGCGCCCATGACAGCCAGGACCGGCTGAAGTGCTGGGGCGGCGCGACCACCCCGCTGGTCAATCCGCGCCTGGTGTACCCCGAGTTCAGCGCCGGCTTCCTGCACGTGTGCGCCCTGCGCAGCAAAACCGGCGGCTACTACCTGGCCTGCTGGGCCAACCCGGACAATAAATTCTACGACCAGGCCCCACGCCTGAGCCTGGCGCCCACTAGCATCGCCGCTTACCTGCCGCGCGATCGCTACTGGTCCCAGGCGCTAACACCCTCCGGCGGACACCCCAATTACACCCTGGCCCATACCGCCGGCACGCTGCCGCCCGGCATCAGCCTGAGCGGCGCCGGCGTGCTGACCGGTACCCTGGCGGGCACGCCCACCGTTGCCAACAGCTACGCCTTTACCGTCACTACCAGTGAGAACTTCCGCGGCAGCGCGCTGCCGCTGGAACTGGAGCCGCGCGCCGCCGCTTATACCACCATCATCCAGGACCCCTCCACCAGCGTCTCGATCGGTCTGAACCCCACCAGCGCCGCCGCCGGCATCCCGGTCAAGATCACCGTGAACGTCAGCAAGACCGGCGCTCCGGCCCTGGGCGGCAGCGTGACCATCACCAGCACCGAGGCGGAAGTGGGCTGCAGCGTAGCAGTCAGTGGGAGCAGCGCCGAATGCACGGTTTCGTTCTCGACCGCCGGCGCGGTGACCGTGTATGCTACCTACCAGGGCGATGACTTCTACACCCGCAGCCCGCGCGGCTCGGCGGCGATTACCATCAGCGCGCCCAGCTTCACCCCCGCCCTGGCAGCCGGCAAAGCCTTTAACCTGTCGCTGGCATTGGACGGCAAGCTGTTCGGCTGGGGCAAGGACGACTCCGGCCAGGCCAGCCCGGACCCCACCATCGCCTATTCGACCGTCACCGCCGGCGAGGCGCACGCCTGTGCCCGCAAGCTGAACGGGCGGGCCGCCTGCTGGGGCTGGAACGGCTATGGGCAGGCCGGTCCGCCCAGCGGCACTTCGTTTGCACTGCTCTCGGCCGGACGGCTGCATACCTGCGGGGTCCAGCAGGATGGGCGGCTGGCCTGTTGGGGCAGCGCAGCCGGGAACCGCCTGGCCGCGCCGGCGGACCTCATCGCCATCAGATCGGAAGAGCGTCGTGTA
>JBJSYW010000053.1:0-4955 GCA_046089985.1 Chloroflexota bacterium | reverse complement strand
TGGTGCTGGTGCTGGTACTGCTGGGACTGATCACCGCCTCCGGGCTGGCGATCCTGCAGCAGGGGCAGGTGGCGATCACCTATATCAACGAGTTTATCAACACCCTGCCCGACACGATTGCCCAGATGTCGCACCAGAGCTACAGCCTGGGGCCGTTCAGCTTCGATTTCTCCCGTCTGGACCTGGCAGCCGTGGTGCAGCAGGGGCTGGACCTGGTACGCCCGCTGTTGGGCGAGGCCGGCAACCTGCTGGGGGCGATCGCCTCCGGCACGGTCAATACGTTTGGCTGGGGGCTGTTTATCCTGCTGGTGTCGTACTTCCTGCTGTCGGAATCGGGCCGGGTGCAAGAAGACCTGGTGCACATCGAGATCCCGGGTTACACCGAAGACATCCGCCGCCTGGTGCGGCAGCTGATCGGCACCTGGTACGCCTTCCTGCGCGGGCAGGCCACCATCTCGCTGCTGATCGTGGTGGCCTACTACATCCTGCTGACCTTGTTGGGGACCCGGCTGGCGCTGGTGATCGCCCTGGTGGCGGGGATTGCAGCCTTTATCCCGTATGCCGGCCCGGCGATCGCCTGGACGGTGACCGGGATCATCGCCTACCTGCAGGTGGACAACTATTTTGGCCTGGCGCCGTTCTTTTACGCCGTCCTGGTGGTGGCGTGCTGCCTGGTGCTAAACCAGATCTTCGATAACCTGGTCTGGCCGCGCATCATGGGCAGTTCGCTGGGGCTGCACCCCGCCGGGGTGCTGATCGCGGCCATCGTAGCCACCGACCTGCTGGGGTTTGTGGGCCTGATGCTGGCGGCCCCGGTGCTGGCTACGATGGCGGTGCTGACGCGCTACGTGGGGCGCAAAATGCTCGACCTGGACCCGTGGGCGCCCGAGCCGGAAAAACAACGACCGGCGGCGCCACGCTGGTTGAGCTGGTGGCGCCGCCGGTCGGCGGTTGAAGGGGGCAGCGGGGAGCGCTTCAGACCCTCATCTGGCTAGCGCGGCCCATCGACATGCCGTTTGAGCCGTACAGCTGTTCTTTGATGTCCAGCACCTGGCGGCGCAGTCGGTCATCCTGCTCCAGCATCTCGGTGATCTTGTCGCAGCCGTACATAACGGTGGTGTGATCGCGGCCGCCGAGGACATCGCCGATCTGCGGCAGGGAGATATTGGCTTCTTCGCGCATCAGGTACATCGCCACCTGGCGCGGCAGCGCTACCTGGCGCGAGCGATCGCGCCCGAGCATGTTTTCAACCGTCACACCAAACGCGTCCGCCACCTTGCGCACGATCTCATCCGGGCCGACTTCGGTGCGGCGCGGCAGCAGGTCCGATAGGGCCGTTTCAACCAGCTGCGGCGAGAGCGGCAGCCCGCTCAAATCGGCAAAAGCCGCCACGCGGGTCAGCGCGCCTTCCAATTCACGGATGTTGGACTGCACGCGGCGGGCGATCAGTTCGAGCAGTTCGTTCTGCACTTTGCAGCCGATGCGCTCAGCCTTGGCGCGCAGGATCGCCTGGCGGGTCTCGAAATCCGGGGCCTGGATATCGGCGGTCAGCCCCCACTCGAAGCGCGAACACAGGCGCTCTTCCAGGGTCACCAGGGCCTTAGGCGGGCGGTCGGACGAAATGACGATTTGTTTATCCTGACCATGCAGGGTGTTGAAGGTGTGGAAGAACTCTTCCTGGGTCGATTCTTTGCCGGCGATAAACTGGATGTCGTCCACCAGCAGCACATCAATGCTGCGATATTTGTCACGAAAAGCCTGGGTGGTATGGTTGCGGATAGCGTTAATCAGGTCGTTGGTAAATTCTTCCGACGAGACATACAGCACCTGCAAGCCGCGCTTGTGACACTGGTTGCCGATGGCATGCAGCAGGTGGGTCTTGCCCAACCCCACGCCGCCATACAGGAACAGCGGGTTGTAGGCCTGGGCCGGCTTCTCGGCTACGGCCATCGAGGCGGCGTGCGCCAGGCGGTTATTAGCCCCTACGACGAAGTTTTCAAAGGTGTAGCGAGCGTTCAGGGTGGGGTTTGGCGCGCTGCTCTCGTCCTCTTCGTCGTTCCAGACATCCCGCGGGCTGGGGTCCGCTTCACTGGCGGCGCTGCCGTTTTGCCAGACGACGAAGCGCACTTCCACCGTGCGGTTCATCATCCCGGTCAGCAGGCGGGTGACCGTGCTGACCAGGCGGCTCTGCAACCAGTCACGCGCGTACGCGTTTTGCACACCGATGATAAAGTTACCGTCTTCATAGGAAACAAATTCAGCATTTCGCACCCAGGTGTCAAAGGCTGCTTTTGGCATTTCCATTTGGAGCTGACCGCGCGCGGCTTGCCAGGCCTGTTCTGCTTTCATAGGGCATCCTCCTCAGCTTCCTTATCTGCAAGGTAGCGGGGCATAAAACGACCCACCGGGCCGGCAAGACCACGGCAGGACGCGAGTCGATCGAATATACTACTGTAACTTCTTTTTTACGGTTACCGTCGTTCCCCTGGTACCTTGGTTAACTCGTTTTTTTACACTGCGCCCTGATTGTAGCAAATGGGGGCTGTATGAGCAATGCTCTTACCCTACGTCAGCCTAAAAATACTCAATAATTTAAGACTGGGGCAACGTTAAAGATAAACACGCGCGGTTGAATCTACTGGCCGGTTGGCAATTCCGCTAAGACCGCCCACTAGTGGCTGCGCCTCACCCGCGACCCCCATATATAGCCAGAAACCCCCAAAACGCGACCCCAACCCCCAAATACCGCGGTACTATTCTTAAAGTTTCAGTTAAAACAGTTAACCGAAAAACCGCGTCCAAAAGCGGCGGGTTCCTCAGAAACGCTGATATTCCTCAAACACTTCGTTAACGCTTTTCTTGCACTGGCAGGTTATCTTAAGCAGCAGTTGAATGAACGCAGAACGCTTTGAAACAGGAAAGGATAACTCCATGGCTAAGATTATTGGTATCGACCTGGGCACCACCAACAGCGTTGTCGCAGTGATGGAAGGCGGCGACCCGGTGGTGATCCCTACCGCAGAAGGTTCCCGGCTGCTGCCTTCGGTGGTCGGGTTTAATAAAAACGGCGAGCGGCTGGTCGGGCAAACTGCCAAGCGCCAGGCCGTGGTGAACCCCGAGAACACCATTTACTCGATCAAGCGTTTTATCGGCAAGCACTTCCAGGACGTGGCAGAAGAGCGCAAGATGGTTTCCTACCAGGTGGTGCAAGGCCCGGCAGGCGACGCACGCGTCAAGGTGCCGCAGACCGGACGCGAGTACAGCCCGCAGGAGATCTCGGCCATGGTGCTGGGCAAGCTGAAAGCCGACGCCGAAGCCTACCTGGGCCAGGCGGTCACCCAGGCGGTGATCACCGTTCCGGCCTATTTTAACGACAGCCAGCGCCAGGCCACCAAGGACGCCGGGCGGATTGCCGGGCTGGAAGTGCTGCGCATTATTAACGAGCCGACCGCTGCGGCCCTGGCCTACGGGCTGGACAAAAAAGAGAACGAGACCATCCTGGTCTTCGACCTGGGCGGCGGTACCTTTGACGTGTCGGTGCTGGAAGTGGGCGACGGCGTGATCGAGGTCAAGGCCACCAACGGCGACACGCTGCTGGGCGGCGACAACTGGGACGAGGCGATCGTCAACTGGCTGGCGGATGATTTCAAAAAGGACAACGGGATTGACCTGCGCTCTGACCGCCAGGCGCTGCAGCGGCTGCGTGAAGCGGCTGAGAAGGCCAAGATCGAGCTTTCCAGCGTGATGGAGACCGAGATCAACCTGCCGTACATCACCGCCGATGCATCCGGCCCGAAGCATCTGCAGGCGCGTCTGAGCCGGGCCAAGTTCGAGCAGCTGACCGAAGACCTGGTGACCCGACTGCGCGGCCCGTTTGAAGCGGCGCTGCGGGACGCTAACCTGAAAACCTCCGGCATCAACGAAGTGGTGCTGGTGGGCGGTTCGACCCGCATGCCGATGGTGCAAGAACTGGTGCGCAAGATGGTCAACAAGGAGCCGCACAAGGGCGTCAACCCCGACGAGGTGGTGGCGATCGGCGCAGCGATCCAGGCGGGTGTGCTGGGCGGCGAGGTGAAGGATGTGCTGCTGCTCGACGTGACCCCGCTGTCGCTGGGCGTGGAAACGATGGGCGGCGTGATGACCGCGCTGATTGAGCGCAACACCACGATCCCGGTCAAGAAGACGGAAACGTTCTCGACCGCCGAGGACAATCAGACCGCGGTGGATGTGCACGTGCTGCAGGGCGAGCGCCCGATGGCGGGCGACAACATGAGCCTGGGGCGCTTCCGGCTGGAGGGCATCTTGCCCGCCCCGCGCGGCATGCCGCAGATCGAGGTCACCTTTGATATCGACGCCAACGGCATCCTGAACGTGACCGCCCGCGATAAGGCCACCGGCAAGGAGCAGAAGGTCGCCATCACCGCCTCGACCAACCTGAACAAGGGCGATATCGACCGTATGGTGCAGGAGGCGCGCCAGAACGAAAGCGCCGACCGGCAGCGCCGCGAGCTAATCGAGGCGCGCAACACCGCCGACCAGCTGGCCTACCAGACCGAACGCACGCTGAACGAGCTGGGCGACAAGGTGCCCGCCGACGAACGGCAGAAGATCCAGGCCCAGGTGGAAAGCCTGCGCAGCGCGCTGAAGAGCGACAACGCCGCCGAGATCAAACGCCAGAGCGAAGCGCTGCAGAATGCCTTCCACGCCCTGAGCCAGCAGCTCTACGCGCAGCAGGGCGCGCCGCAAGGCGCTGCGCAGGGCGGGGTGAGCGACTTCCCGAACTACGGGCGCAGCGATGGCAATGGAAATGGGAATGGAAATGGCGGCGGTCGAGGTCCTTCGGATGAGGGCGAAGTGATCGAAGGCGAGTTCCGCCGGCAGTAAGCAATGGAATGACGCCCTTCTAAACTGGGGGAATTTGAGAAGGGTTTTACGCCGGGTGACTGGGCTGACAA
>JBJSYW010000052.1:0-2524 GCA_046089985.1 Chloroflexota bacterium | reverse complement strand
TGCCGATATACTTCATCGGCGAGCGGTCCCAGTGCTTGTGCAGGTCTTCGAACGGCGCGCCGGCCTCCACCGCCTGCTGGAAGCTCCAGTTCATGTCGCTCGAGCCCCACATGCTGACGAAGTTGCTCACGCAGCGCATCGCCACCGCTGCTTTGAAGCGGGTTGTGTGCCCGATGATCCAGGCGGTCATATACCCGCCGTACGAGCCACCGCATACCCCCATGCGCTGCGGGTCGATGTACGGCTGGGAGGCCACGTAATCGGCCCAGGCCATCAGGTCGGCGTAGTCCACCGTGCCCCACGCCCCCCAGATCGCCGCGCCGTGCTGCTCGCCGTAGCCGCGCCCGCCGCGCGGGTTGCAAAAGCTCACCACGAATCCCTGCGCCGCCAGGTAATAGAACTCGTGCATAAAAGCGTAGCCATACTGGGTCAGCGGCCCGCCGTGAATTTGCAGCACCGATGGGTAGCGCTGGGCCGGGTCAAAACCGGGCGGGGTCAGGATCCAGCCCTGTAGGTGGTTGCCGTCGGGGCCCTGGATCCAGTGACAGGTGACCTGCCCCAGGTCGACGTGCTTCAACAGCGCCCGGTTGAACGTCGTCACGCTGCGCAGTTCCCCGCTGGGCAGGTCTTTTACATACGCCTGCCCCGGCTCATCCAGTGTGACGTAGCAGCAGCCCAGCCGGGTGTGCCGGCGGTCAAAGCTGTAGCTGTTCAGCGTGCCCGCCCCGTCCAGCTCGCTGCGCAGGTCGCTACCGTCCGCCGCCACTGAAACCAGCGGCGCGCTGCCGTGCCGGGAGACCGCAAAGTACAACCGTTGTCCATCCGGCGACCAGGCCGGCGGCTGGCTCTCGGGTTGGTTGATGTCGCTGATCGCCCCAGCCGCGGCGTGCAGGTCGTAGGCGGCGGTCAGGTTGCACGGCGTTTGGCTGCCGTCCAGCGTCCCGGTCCAGACGTCGTTGTTGCGGTACCATTCCACTCCCGCGCTGCCATACCAGGCGATGCGGCGCCCGTCGGGGGCAAAGCTCGGCCGGGCGCAGTCCAGCGCCGGCCCGGAAACGCAGCGCATCTCGCCGCCGCCCGCCGGCATCACCCACACCTGCGCCATTTCCGGGGCCGCGTCCGGGTCGGGGGCGCGGTTAGAGACGAACGCCAGCAGTTTGCCATCCGGCGACCAGGCCGGCTGCTGCTCGTCGAACACCGCGTGGTCGCTGACCTGGCGGGCCTTGCCGCTCGCCACGTCCACGATCCACAGGTGCCAGCGTTCATGCGGCAGGTAGCCGTAGCCGTCTAGCTTGTAGAACAGGCGCTCGTAGCGCCGCTCCACCACACCCAGCTTCTTTTTCTGTTCGTCGTTCATCCGTTCCAGCCGGTCGGGGTCGAACTTGCGCAGCGTGCAGGCGATGCGCTTGCCGTCCGGCGACCAGGCGAAATCGCCGATCTCGCCCGGAAGCTCTGCCAGCCGGCGCGCTTCGCCGCCTGCCAGCGGGATTCGGTACAGTTGGGGCGGTTTTTCAGGGTCGCCACGGTTCGAAAGGAAGGCGATCCAGCTTCCGTCCGGTGACCACTGTGGGGCCGTGTCGCGCTGGTCGCCGAAGGTGAACTGGCGCGGTGTGTCTCCTGTCGCAGCGGGAGACGCCGCAGCGATCCACAGGTTGGCGAACTTCTTCTCGCTTTTGCGTTCCACGCGCGGCAGCGAAAGCACCATCAGCTCGCCGTCCGGCGACAGCCGTACGCCGCCGGGCGGCTGCAGTTCATACAGGTCTTCAGCTTGGATGTTTCGGATTGTGTTTTTCGGCATATGCAGCTCCTGGCCCGGCCAACTGCCGGGGTGTATTCGTAATTGTATCACTGCCGCCTGCTTAGGCAGATTCCCCACTTACAAAGCGGCCTGTTTGTGGTTTGATCAGGGTATGCTGGTTGAGCCTTTCTTCCTCACCCCGGCCGATCTGGCCGGCGCGCCGCCCATCTATGCGGACAGCCGCGTCGACCCGCTGATCAACGCCGGCGAATATTTCTCCGCCCTGGCGCGCGACCTGGAGCGACTGGGCCGGCATGCCGACCCGGCTGCCAACGCCGGCGAATTTCTATTCATCACCGGCTACGCCGTGAACCTGGTTTACCCCGGCGCGCCGCTGCTGCTGCCCGGCCCGGACGGCCCGCGCCGCCTGGTCGACCTGCTGATCGAGAAGGCCCGCCGCGGCGTGCAGGTGCGTGTGCTGGCCTGGATCCCCTGGCCGCTGGCGCTGGCCAACCGCCTTGATTTGCGCCCTGAAAGCGCCGATAACATGCGCAGCGTGCTGGCCCTGCGCGCCGAGCCGGCCCTGGCCCGCGCGGTGTGCCTGAACATTGTCTCTCACCCGGCCGGCTCGGCGCATGCCAAGCTGGTGGTGTGCGGGTGCGCTCCCGCGGGCAGCGTGCCGCCTGCCGCCGGTGAGGGCTGGGCCGCCGGGTACACCGGCGGCATCGACCTCTCTCCAGACCGGGCCGAGCCCAACTGGCTGGATGTGCAGGCGCGCCTGGAAGG
>JBJSYW010000051.1:0-7214 GCA_046089985.1 Chloroflexota bacterium | reverse complement strand
CGTTGTACCAGGCGGCCAAGGAGAAAGCGGCTAAGGAATCCACCCCCGAGAACAAGAAGGGTGTGGGCGTCACGATCGGCATCTACGGCTGCGGCCTGGACGGCGTGGACGGCGCCGAGGTGCTGATTGAGCTGACCAAGGAAGGTGTGAGCGTGTACGGTACCTGGCAGGATCATGGTCAGGGCGCCGACATGGGCATGCTGGGCACCGCCCACGAAGGGCTGCGCCCGCTGGGCATCGCCCCTGAGAAGATCAAGCTGATCATGAACGACACCGGGGTGATGCCGAACGCCGGCCCGTCGGGCGGCAGCCGCAGCCAGGTTATGACCGGCAACGCAATCAAGAACGGCTGCGAGCAGCTGGTCGAGGCGATGAAGAAGGCCGACGGCTCGTTCCGCACCTATGACGAAATGGTGGCCGAGGGCCTGCCGCTGAAGTACAACGGCAAGTGGGCCGCTTCGATGAACTCGAACTGCGATGAGAACGGGCAGGGCAACCCCTTCGCGGTATATATGTATGGCGCTTTCCTGGCCGAGGTGAATGTCAACACCAAGACCGGTAAGACCACCGTCGAGGGCATGACCGTGATGGCCGACATCGGTAAGATCAACAACAAGCTGGTGGTCGACGGCCAGATCTACGGCGGTGTGGCGCAGGGCGTTGGCCTGGCGCTGTCGGAGGACTTCGAGGACTACGACAAGCACAGCACCATGCTGGGCGCCGGCATTCCGTATGCCAAGGACATCCCAGACAAGTTCGACATCTACTACTTCGAGAACGCTCGCGAGAACGGCCCGTTCGGTGCGGCCGGTGTGGGCGAACTGCCGCTGACCTCGCCGCACGTGGCGATCGTCAACGCCATCTACAATGCGACCGGCGTGCGCATCCGCCAGCTGCCGGCCCGGCCCGAGAAGGTGCTGGCCGGGTTGAAGAAGCTGGAACAGGACAAACAGCCGGCCTGATCCTTGCTTAGCGTTTATTGATGTGGGGGGCGCCTCAGACCGGGGCGCCCCCAGCCGGCTTATTCGTGTCATGCCTGTCATCGATGATCTAATCACGTATGCTCAGCATGCCTGCACCGACCAACCGGTGCGGGATGTTCGCGTTGGCCTGCACTGGACCGCAGTGCTGGGCGAACGCCTGGGGCTGGCTGCCACGCAGGCGGATGAGTCCTGCTGCTTTGCCGGCGACATCCAAAACGCCGGAAGCCTGCATGAGATGTCGCAGTTGGGCCTGATCGATTACCTGCGCTCATCCCGCCCGCTTGAAGCCGGGGTTGGGATGGCGGCGCTGAACGGCTGCCTGCCGCTGGATGAACAGCGCCAGGTCGAATTAAATGCGCGCGACCTGATCGTCAGCCGCGGGCGCGGCCGGAACGTGGCCCTGGTGGGTCATTTCGCGTTTACTGAAGCGGTGCGCAGCGCCGCCGGTCAGCTGTGGGTGCTGGAGCTGGACCCGACAGCCGGCGACCTGCCGGCGGAGCGAGCGCCGGACCTGCTGCCGCAGGCCGACGTGATCGGCATCACAGCGGTTACGCTGCTCAATCGCACCTTTGACAACCTGGCAGGCCTGTTCCCACCGCACGCCCTGGTGGTTATGCTTGGCCCGACTACCCCGCTGTGCCCGGTGTTATTCGACTACGGGGTGGATGTTCTGTCTGGAGCGGTGGTTACGGATGCACCGCATGTCCTGCGATTGATCAGCCAATGCTCGCCGCTGCACGGGCCGGCGGGCCTGAAGCGGATGACCCTGGCGCGCGCAGGGAAGCCCGGAGAGATCGCCTGATCGTTCACTTTCATCACGGAGAGTCAGCCTGATGGACCAGAAGCAAATGCGTGAGCTGGAAAACCGCTGCATCCAGGAGCATGCGCCTGCCTGCACTGCGGCCTGCCCGATCCATGTCGATGCGCGCAGCATGCTGGCGGAAGCCGCCCGGGGCGATTTCGCCGCCGGGTTGAAGGCGCTGCGCAAAGCACTGCCGTTCCCGGGTATCATCAGCCATATTTGCGACCAGCCCTGCCGCACGCCGTGCAAGCGCGCTGAGGCGGGCGACCCGATCCAGGTGGCGGCGATCGAGCGCGCCTGCCTGGCCTGGGGCGGCCCGCTGGAACCAGTCACGCGCCTGCCGCGCAAGCCGCGCCGGGTTGCCGTGGTGGGCGGTGGGTTGAGCGGCCTGACCGCCGCCTATGACCTGGCCCGCAAGGGCTACGAGGTGGTGATCTACGAGGCCACCGGGCGGTTGGGTGGGCAGGCCTGGGACGATGTGCCTGAGCGGCTGCCGGAAGTGGTGCTGCTGGCCGACCTGGCGGTGCTGGCGCAGCTGGGCGTGGAAGTGTTAACCAACACCCCTGTGGGGCGGGCAGCAAAGAACGGGCACCAGCCGCCGCTCTCGCTGTTGTGCGACGAGTATGAAGCGATCTACCTGGGGGTCGGGCCGGCGGGCAGTGAAACCTATGACCTGGCCCTGGATGGTGAGGGCCGCATCCAGGTTGACCCGCAGACGCTGCAGACCAGCCGCGGCGGGGTGTTCGCCGGGGGCGGTCTGCTGCTGGCGCGGGCTGGCGGCTCGCTGCTCAGCGCGCTGCAGGCCGAAGGCCAGGTGGTGACGGCCGAGCAGCTGCAGGCCCCGGCGCCGGCCCGGCGTTCGCCAATTCGTTCCGTGCTGGACGGACGGCGGGCAGCCACCTCGATCGACCGCTATCTGCAGCGCGTGTCACTGACCGCGGCGCGGGCCAACGAAGGCCCCTACACCACCCGGCTGTACACCAGCACGCAGGGGCTGGCGGTTGCGCCAGAGATGCGCCCGGCCGGCCCCGGGTCCGGTTATAGCCAGGCTGAAGCGCAGCGTGAGGCCGGGCGCTGCATCCAATGCGAGTGTATGGAGTGTGTCAAGAAGTGCGCCTACCTGGAGCACTACGGCGGGTACCCGAAGAAATACATCCGCGAAGTGTACAACAACCTGTCGATCGTGATGGGCACGCGCTTCTCGAACAAGCTGATCAACTCGTGCAGCCTGTGCGGGTTGTGCGGCGAGGTTTGCCCGGAAGCCCTGGACATGGGCGCGATCTGCAAAGACGCCCGCCAGGAGATGGTCAAACAGAAGCGCATGCCGCCATCGGCGCACGACTTCGCCCTGCGCGACCTGGCGTTCAGCAGCAGCGCGCACTTTGCGCTGGCGCGCAACCAGCCGGGGACTACCACCAGCGCCTACCTGTTCTTCCCCGGCTGCCAGTTGAGCGCCTCGCGCCCGGAATACATTGAGCCGCTCTACAACCACCTGTGCCAGGTGTATGCCGGCAGCCTGTCTGCCGGCAGCGGGGTGGGGCTGGCGCTGCGCTGCTGCGGCGCACCGGCCGATTGGGCCGGGCGGCAGGACCTGTTCGATGCGACCCGCCAGGAGTTCCTGGCTGAACACGAGCGCCTGGGTCGCCCGGCGCTGGTGCTGGCCTGCTCGAGCTGCTACCAGGTCTTCAAAACCCATTATCCGCAGGTGGAAGTGCGCTCGCTGTGGGAAGTGCTCGACGAGCACGGCCTGCCGGTAAGCGCTGCTCCGGCGGCGGCGGTAAGGCGGCTGGCGATCCACGACCCCTGCTCGACGCGCCACGAGAGCGGCCTGCAAGACAGCGTGCGGCGGCTGCTGCAGCGCGCCGGGGTTGAGGTGGAAGAACTGCCGCTCAACCGGCGCGAGACCGAGTGCTGCAGCTATGGGGGGGCGATGTGGTTGGCGCACCCCGAGCTGGCGGAGAAGGTGGTGCAGCGCCGCATCCAGGCCAGCCCGACCGATTACGTCACCTACTGTGCCATGTGCCGCGATTTCTTCGCCCGGGAAGGCAAGCCGGTGCTGCACGTGCTGGATCTGCTGCTGGCGGCAGACCCGGCCGCGCTGGCGCACCGGAAAGGCCCCGGGTTCTCCGAGCGGCATGCCAACCGCGCCCGGCTCAAACGCCGGCTGTTGCAAAACCTGTGGAGTGAAGCGATGGACGACTCGATGCCTGCGGCCCACATCCGGCTGGAAATCTCGCCGGAACTGAGGGAAACGCTGGAAAAACGCCTGGTGCTGGAAGAAGACATCCGTCAGGTGATCGACTTAGCCGAGCAGACCGGTGCGCGGCTGCTGAATAAGAAGACCGGGCATTCGCTGGCTTCGCACAAGCTGGGCAGCGTCACCTACTGGGTGGAATACTCGCCCGAAGGGCAGGCGTTCCGGGTGCACAACGCCTACAGCCACCGCATGGAGATCGGTGAGGAGGGCAAGAAATGAGTGAATACGTCAGCCCGGCCGATCAGGAAGCGTGGGACTGCGCCCGCTGCGGCGTACCGCTGCAGCTCAGCAAGGTCAGCGTGGCTTACCTGGGGAATGCCTTCCCGGTGGACCTGCTCAAGTGCCCATCGTGTGGAATGGTGTATGTGTCTGAAGCGCTGGCGATGGGCAAGATGCTGGAAGTCGAGAAGATGCTGGAAGACAAGTGAGGCATGCCCGGCAGTATTCCTGTGACATCCCCTGACCGGCAAGCCGGCGAGGCCGGAGCGCTGCACCCGGGCGGAACGGCGCTCACCCGACGGGCGCTGCAGGCCGCCGGGCTGCCGCCTGGGGCGCGCCTGCTTGACCTGGGCTGCGGGGAGGCCGGGTCGCTGGGCCTGCCGGCAGAAGCGCTTTGCCCCGCCGGCCTGGACCAGTGCCTGGAAGCGCTGCAGGCCGGGCGCAGCCGTAACCCGGCGGCAGCGCTGGTATGTGGGCTGGTGCAGCGGCTGCCGTTTGCGGCGGGCGCCTGGGAAACGCTGCTGGCCGAGTGCAGCCTGTCCGCGTGCGGCGCGCTGGATGCGGCCCTGGCGGAGTGCCGGCGAGTGCTGGCGCCGGGCGGAAAGCTGGTGATCAGTGATCTGTACCAGCGCCGTCCGCCGGGCGGGCCGCTGAGTCAGGCGGAATGGTTGCAGCGGCTGCATTCGCACGGATTTGCCGTGCGGGTGTGGGAGGATCACACGCCCGCGCTGACCGCCTGGGCCGGGGCAGCGCTGCTATCCGGTCGCCCGCTGGCCGAGCTGTGGGGCTGCCGGCCGGACGGCGCACGGCTGTGCGCTGGCGCGCCGGTTGGCGGCGCGCCGCTCTCCGGTGCAGGATATTTTCTGTTAGTGGCGGAAAAGATCGAACAGGAGCAGGTACGATGAATGATGAGATGCAGCGCCTGGCGCAGTTGAAGCAGCAGGGGTTTTTGTGCAGCCAGATCATTATGATCGAAGGGCTGGAGATGATGGGCAAGCAGAACCCGGACCTGGTGCGGGCGATGCACCCGCTGGGGAACGGCCTGGGCGGCAGCGGCGAGATCTGCGGCGCGCTGACCGGGGCGGTTTGTCTGCTGGGGCTGTATGCCGGACGCGGCGCGCCCGGCGACCCCCCGGATTATCGCCTGGAGGCGATGACCACCGAACTGGTGGATTGGTTCAAGCAGCAGCAGGAGCCGCGCTATGGGGGAATCCGCTGCAGCGAGCTGCTGGAAGGCGATGTGTCGCTGAAACCCACCCGCTGCCCCGAGTTCGTGCGCAGCTGCCTGCAGAAGGCCAAGGACCTGCTGGTGGAGAACGGCTTTGAACTGTCTGGGGTGGAATTGTGAGCCAGGCGGTTCTCTCCACAACCGAAAGCGTTTGCCCGGAGTGCCTGCAGCGTATCCCGGCCCGCTACGTGCAGGCAGGGCAGGATGTTTACCTGGAGAAAGACTGCCCGCAGCACGGCAGTTTCCGCACGGTCAGCTGGCGCGGCGCGCCGGAGTTCCAATCCTGGGTGCGGCCGAAGACGCCTGCTTACCCGGCGCACCCGTTCACCGAAGTGCGCCAGGGCTGCCCATACGACTGCGGGCTGTGCGCCGAGCACCGCCAGCAGACATGCTGCGTGCTGCTGGAGGTGACCCAGCGCTGTGACCTGGGCTGCCCGGTGTGCTTTGCCGCCGCCGGGCGCACCCCCACCCATGCCGCCGGCCAGCCGGCCGCCGGCCAGCACCCGCCGGTCGACCCCAGCCTGGAGCGGATCGAGGCCTGGTACCGGCGGCTGATCGAGGCCGGGGGGCCGTATAATATCCAGCTCTCGGGGGGCGAGCCGTGCCTGCGGGACGACCTGGCTCAGGTCATTACACTGGGCAAGCGCGCCGGGTTCAACTTCTTCCAGCTCAATACCAACGGGCTGCGCCTGGCGGCCGACCCGGCCTACCTGGAAGGTCTTGCGCGCGCCGGGCTGTCGACCGTCTTCCTGCAGTTCGATGGGGTCAGCGACGATGTCTACCGGGCGCTGCGCGGCCGTCCGCTGCTGGAGCACAAGCTGGCGGCGATCGAGAACTGTTTGCAGGCCGGGGTGGGGGTGATGCTGGTGCCGACCGTGGTCCCAGGGGTGAACGATGGGCAGATCGGCGCGTTGGTTGATTTCGCGCTGCAGCGTATGCCTGGGGTGCGCGGGGTGCACTTCCAGCCGGTCAGCTACTTCGGGCGCTATCCCGGCGCGCCGGAGGATGCCCAGCGCATCACCCTGCCGGAAGTGATCCGGGAGATCGAGCGGCAGACCGCCGGGCGCGTGCCGGCGCAGGCTTTCCGCCCGCCGGGCGGCGAGAACGCCCTGTGCTCGTTCCACGCTAATTTTGTGCTGATGCCCGACGGGAGCCTGCATGCCCTGACCCGCCACAAGAACAGCGGCTGCTGCAGCGTGGAGGATGGCGCGCTGGGGTCCACCCGTTCGCGCCAGTTTGTGGCCCGCGCCTGGGCTGCCCCGGACGTGGGGCTAAACCTGCCGGTGCTGGACGGACCCAGCCTGGGCGAGTGGGACGTATTCCTGCAGCGCGCTCGCACGCACACTTTCTGCCTGTCGGGGATGGCGTTCCAGGACGCCTGGACGCTGGATATGGAGCGGCTGCGCGATTGTTACATCCACGTGATGAGCCCGGATGGGCGGTTGGTGCCGTTCTGCGCCTATAACCTGACCGGGCGCAGCGGCCAGGCGCTGTACCGCGGCGTCGAGCTGGCTGCTTGATCGAACGCACGCCGTTGGAGGCGTGGATCTGGCGCAAGATCGGCGCTCCCGGTGAGCGGCTGGAGCGTACGGACCTGCAGGCCTACCAGCTGCTGCTGTTGAACGATACGCTGCAGCGCGCCGCTCGCAGCCCGTTCTACCGGCGGCGGCTGGCCGGCTGCCCGCAGCAGCTGGCCAGCCTGGAGCAGATCCGGCGCTTGCCGTT
>JBJSYW010000050.1:0-24820 GCA_046089985.1 Chloroflexota bacterium | reverse complement strand
CTCGATCAGGATCACCGCCCGGCGCTCGAAGCGCACGGCGAAGCGGCACACCCCCTCGAACGGCATCGACCAGGCCAGCGGCGCGCCGTCCAACGTAGCGCGCTGCGGCGGGCGCGTTAGCGCCAGGTCGATCACCCCCTGCGCCGGCCCCGGGCGCTCCAGCGTCAGCGCCAGCCGCTGCGGCGTTTCTTCCCAGCCGGTCACCTCCAGCCCCTGGCTGATGTGCAGGTCCGAGCCAAGGTAGGCGGCGTCCCCGGCAGCAACCCGGCGCACGGCGAACAGCACACAGCCGTGCGCCGGGATGCCCGGGCACTCCAGCACACCCGCGGCGGCGCGCTGCACCCGCCCGCTCCAGAACTCGCGTCCGATCCACTCGCCGCCCGGGCCGTCCGCCAATCCGTAATCGACCAGCGCCAGCCGCCCATCGACTGCTTCGTCCTCCCAGTTGAACAGCGCCAGCAGGCGCCACTCCCCCGCCGGGCCGGACAGGTCGCGCCGTACGCGGGCCGGCGTAGCCCGGTCCAGCCAGTCGATGATCTTCGGCGGCCCTTCCAGGGCCGGCAGCAGCGCCTCGGCCAGGCGCAGCCGCTCCGGCTCCAGCGCCGGCAGGTCGTCGGAGATCATCCACAGCCCGCCGCTCAACGCAATCACGCCGGCCAGCGTGCGCGTCTCGGCCAGGCTCAACCCGGCGTTGGCGCGCGCCAGCAGGCAGTCCGGGTCGTTGATCCACCAACGCCGGTGCAGGGCGGCGCGCGCCAGGCTGTTGTGGGTGGCGTTGCGGGCCGAGGGCATGTCCGGCTCGGGGCGGAAGAAGAAGCCCCGCCCGGTGAAGGTCGGGAACCAGGTCTGGTCCACGTCGGCCGAGATGCGCATCCCGTCCAGCAGGCCGACTGCCGGGCCGAGCGGGCAGCCGCAGCCCAGCAGGAAGGTCGCCTCGCCGGCGGCCTGGCGCACCAGCTCCAGCCCGGCCCGGAAGGCCCGGGCGCGGGTGCGGGTGGGATCGAAACGCAAACCGGGCAGGGCCGCGGCGTACAGGAAATCCAGCTTCAGGAACGGGAAGCCCCAACGCTGCACGGCGGTCTCGATCAGCGTTCGGGTGAAGTCCTGCGCTGCGGGGTGGGTCAGGTCCAGGGCGGTGGCCAAGCGGTTGTGCAGAAAGCCGGCGTTGACCGGGCGGTTGAAGCGTCCACCGCCCCAGCGGCTGCGCACCAGCCAATCGGGGTGGGTATGAGCCAGGCGCGAGCGCCGGTCGACGATCCACGGCGCCAACCACAGCCCCGGCGTAAAACCGGCGGCGCGGATCTCGCCCGCCAGCGGGGCCAGCCCGTCCGGGAAGCCCGCGGTGAAATCGTACCAGTCGCCGGCATAGGTCATAAACCCATCGTCGATCTGGATCAGTTCTAGCGGCAGCCGCCGGCGGCGTTGGGCGGCGAAGTCCAGGTTGCGCCGCACCTGCTCAGCCGAAAGGCGGCGGTGGTAGAAATACCACGACGACCAGCCGGCTGACGGGGCCGCGGCTTGCGAGGGCGGCTGAGTCTGCCAGTTATCCGCCTGGTCAATCTGCCCGGCGCGCTCAGCCTGGCCCGGTTCGGCGGGCGCGGCGGGCGTCGCGACGCCCGCCGGCTCACCGTCTCTGACGGCGGCGTCCAGGCCCCAGCCGGCCCCGCCCGGCCGGCTCTGGCGGTAGACCGCTTCCAGGTAAGGCTGCAGCGGCTCGGCGGTCTGCAGGTCCAGCAGGAACAGGCAGGCCCAATCCGTCTCCATCCATGCCCCGGGGTCCAGCCGGGCGCCGTCGCCGTTGGCCCACAGCTTGACGGTAGGCTCGGGCAGGTGCAGCCCTACGTCCAACGAGCCAAACTGCTCCAACTGCGACAGGAAGCCGAGCAGCAGCGCCCGGCGGGTTTCGCGCCCTGCCTCGGGCGAAAGCCCTGCCAGTACCCCGAACATATCGCTGGTGAACTGCCCCGGCAGGCGTGGATGGGCCAGCCCCTGGCTGGAGCGCATTGGCTCGGCCAGCAGCCCCAGCCGCGTGCGCCGGAAGCGGTCGATGTGCCCGTAAGCGCCGGAGTGGTTCCACGACCCCCAGCCGTTGGTGAACAGGCGCGCCTCATTGGAGCGGATGCCGCGCACGGCTGGGGGCGGCCCGCCCTTGGCTGCCCGCCGCAGCGGGTCGATCTCCAGCAGCGTCAACCGCTCCACTGCCAGCGGACGGCGGCCCCGGTTTACCAGGCAGACGCGCCAAAATAGCGCCGGCAGATGCTCCGGCAGGGCGAACTCGACCTGCGCCTGCGCGCCCCAGGCATGCGGCGGCAGCGCCAGGCGCACCGATCGCAGTGGCCCGTGCGGCGAAGCTGCCTCCCGCACACCGCCGCCCTCGGCCGCGTTCCAATCTTTCAACAGCGCTGCCCGGCGCGCTTCGCTCCGGCATACTGCCCGCATGCGCACCCCCTCCAACGCCAGGCGGCCCTGGCGCGCCTGCACCCCCCAGCAGGCGTGCTGCGGGTCAAGGCTGAGTTCAAGAAAAGAGCTGGTCAGTGTAATCATTGCTGCCGTGCTCCGGTTGGATTATAACGAAAAACCCGCTGCGCAGCAATTTTTTCGGCGCTGCACGCCTGGATGCAGCGCCGGATTGGAAAAGGCAGGAAAAAATACGTATTTGAAATCTAAGAATCTAATGTACAATTAGAATAGCGTTAAATTTACGTTAGCGTCGGGTTATTCTCTCTCTTGTTCAAAAGCTTTCTGTCTAGCTGCCTGTAACGTGCAGCAGTTTTGTCGGTTGCGAGTGTCCCTTCCGTGCAAAGGCAGTAGCGGATGTTCGGCCCAGTATGCGATACTAACGAACCACTCTATTGTTAGTCAAATAAATAAACCAAGCGGCAGCCTGGTTTGACCAGGGGGAGATGGTCTGCCGGGCTCCGAATTGTTCTTAACGCCTCGGGCCGGCGCCGATATGCAGCATCATCTCAGCGATGAACGTGAAAGTCGAAAGGAGAAGCGGATATGAAAGTAACAAAGTCATCCCGCCTGGTCGTATCAGTGCTCCTGATTATGGCGTTGATGGTGCCCAGCCTGGCCTTTGCCAGCCAGACGACGCCATCGGCTCCCTATGACTGGCAGGCTTCCACCGAAGGCGTTAAGCCTCCGGCTGCTGATGACGCCGACCTGGCCAAAGTGAGCCAGTCGAAAGACCCGGTGCGCGTGATCATCAAGCTGGAGCAGCCGCCCCTGGCCTATTATCGAGGTGGGGTCGACGGCCTGGCTCCTGCCGGGCGCACTGCCGGCGGCAAGATGGACGTGCAATCGGCCGAGGCTCAAGCTTACCTCCAGTACCTGAAGCAGCAGCAGAACAAGTTCATCGTCTCGCTAATGAACGCCGTGCCTTCGGCCAAGGTGCAGTACACCTACCAGGCCACCTTCAACGGCCTGACCGCCCAGGTGCCCGGCGTCGCCCTGCCCGAGGTGATCAAGCTGGTCGGCCGCAAGAACGTTTCGCTGGCGCAGACCCTCTACCTGGATATGGACGCCAGCATCCCGGCGATCGGCCTGTACGAAGGCCAGTTCGGCAGCGGCTGGGACATGGGCCTGTGGGATCAACTGGGCGGCCACGAGAATGCCGGTGAGGGTATCAAGGTGGCGGTGATCGACAGCGGTATCGAACAGACCCACGAGTTCCTTTCGGCCGACGGTTTCGAGTACCCCGAAGGCTTCCCGCAGGGTGAGATTTCCTACACCACCGAGAAGGTGATCGTGGCGCGCGTTTACTTGCGCCCCGATGAACCGGCCGACCCGAAATATGACTGCGCCTGCCCGCAGGACCACTATGGGCACGGCACGCACGTCGCCGGCACCATCGCCGGTCGCTTCAACCAGATGACCCCCTTCGTCGACACCCCGATCAGCGGCGTGGCCCCGAAGGCCTGGTTGATGAACTACAAGATCTTCTACACCAATATCATTGATGGTGGATCAGGCTCTGAGGACCCCGAAAGCCTGATGGCGATTGAAGACGCCGTGATGGACGGCGCCGACGTGATCAACAACAATTGGGGCGGCAGCGCGGTGGACTTCTACGGCGACCCAAACGTCCTGGCCCTCGAAGCGGCTGAGGAGATGGGCATCGTCGTGATCATGGCAGCCGGCAACGCCGGCCCCAGCGCCAACTCGCTGCACAGCCCGGGCGTCGGTGAACCCCTGATCACCGTAGGCGCCAGCACCACCAACCGCGTCTTCGCCCTGCCGGTCAGCCTGACCGGCCCCGGCACGATCCCGCCTGTGATGCAGAACATGGCCGGCGTGTTGGGCAGCGGCCCGGACTTCGCCGGCCCGATGGAAGAGTTGTATGTGGACAGCCAGGCGGCGGGCAGCCTGCTGGGCTGCTTGACGGCCGGCGGCGATAATCCGTTCCCCCCCGGCATCTTCGATGGCAAGATCGCCCTGATCCGGCGCGGTACCTGCACCTTCGCTGAGAAGGTCACCAACGCCCAGGAAGCCGGCGCTATCGCCGTGGTGGTCTGGAACCGGTCTTCCGGCCCGGCGTCTTCCATGGGCAGCCTGGAAGACACCACCATCCCATCGTTGATGATCGAGTACGAAGAAGGTCTTTACCTGCAGTCATTCTACACGGCTCACCCGGGTGAAGCCACCCTGTCGATCGACACCGAGCTGGCCCGCCTGACCAAGGCTGCCTGGAACGACCGCATGGCCGACTTCAGCAGCAAAGGCCCCGGCCCCAGCCTGACGATCAAGCCTGACCTGGTGGCCCCGGGCGTCAATATCCTGTCATCCGTACCCGACGGTGAGTACGAACTGTACCAGGGCACCAGTATGGCTACCCCGCACGTGGCCGGTGTGTCCGCCCTGATCCGCCAACTGCACCCTGAGTGGAGCCCGCAGCAGGTCAAGTCGGCCCTGGTCAACACCTCCAAGCTGCCTTCCTCGCTGGACGCCACCTGCCTCGATTACGACGGCGCACCGTTCCCCGGCCCGATGTGCCGCGGCGCCGGGCGTCTGTGGGCGGGTTACCCGGGCGGCGCCGGCGACCCCGGCCTGCTCTTCAACCCGGCTACCATCAGCCTGGGCTCGCACTTCCTGCCCAAGAGCGATTTCGAGATCGAGGTCCCGATCAACGTCAGCAGTGTGCTGGCCTACAACGCCATCTTCAACGTTAGCTGGACCTCCACCGATTCCTTCGCTCTGGCGGTCGCCCCCTCGGCGCTGACCTTCCCGGTCGAAGCCAACGGCGACTACGTGCTGACGGCTACCTTCAAGATCGACGCCGATACGATTGAAGCCGGCGACTACTTCGGCCAGGTCAACTTCGTCATCCAATCCAGCGGTTACTACGCCCTGCACATCCCGTTCTGGGTGCGCATCCTGCCTACGGGCGACCTGGGCGAGGCGGACGTGCTGCTGATCGACGACGACGGCAGCGGCGCCGGCCTCCCCGGGCCTTTTGCCAGCCTGTCCGATTATCGCTACTACTACACCACCACCCTCGAAACGCTGGGCGTCTCTTATGCGGTGCTGAACGTCGACTACGACACCTGCGCATCGCCGTGGGATATCGCCTCCAGGTACGACAAGGTGGTCTGGTTCACCGGCGACAACGTCGGCTACCTGGGTTGGTGTGACTTTGGCATCCTGGACCCCAACATCTCCGGGATGAACCGCTTCATGGCCTCGGGCGCCAAGATCTTGCTCACCGGCCAGGATGTCGGTTATTACATGTATGACTGGAACGACCGCGACGATGATATGAAGCTGTACTTCGGCGGCTCGTATGTCCAGGACGATCTTTACAAGTACTTTTACACCGGGAACTTCCCACAGGCCAGCGCCGAGGGTATGGCCGAGTTCAACCCCTTCCTGAAGGACGTGGTGCTCGACTTCAGCTTTGACACCATCAACGGCGCCAAGAACCAGATGTATGTGGACGAGCTGAACGCCATGTACTACAGCGACGTGGACGCGATGCCGCTGTTCAAGGCCTCGCTCAACTCGTACAGCGAAGACCAGGCCCTGGTCGGGACGCGCATGTCGAGCGAGCCGACCCTGGAGCGCACCCAAACCCTGCACCGCCCGGAGACCTGGACTACGCTCGCCTACCGCAGCATCTGGCTCTCGTTCGGTATGGAAGCCGTGGACGAGTACGGTCCCTCCAGCTCCAAGCCGACCGGCGCTTATGTCTGGACCGGCCGCTCAGAGTTGATGCGCCTGATGCTCGACTGGCTGGACGATGAGGTGAGGATTCCATACTTCTTTACCTCCACGTACGACGACTTCGTCAGCCCGAACGAGGCGGTTGCTGCTATGGCCTGCGCTTACAGCACGAAGAGCGCTCCGCTGCGCAAGCCGGCCTCGCCCGACAAGTCCGCTTCCGCCGGCATCGAGTACTACCGCTGGGACTGGGGCGATGGCAACCTGGCCACCTATACCAATGAAATCCAGGAGACCCTGGGGCCGTGCCCGGCATATGGCATGGCCTTCCATGCCTACAGCCAGCCCGGCATCTACCAGGTGCGCGTGGAAGTGATGGACCGCTTCGGTCATAAGCAGGTCAGTGCGCCGGAGACCATCGTGGTGGGTGGTGCAATCTACTTGCCGTTGATGTTCGCTCCGCCGGTGGACGCCGACCCGGTTCCGTAATCTAAACCCGCACGTGCAGGGATGTCGGCCCCAAGCCGGCGCCCCTGCCGGCAGAAGCACTCAAAAACTCACCCCGAACGCGAGTGTTCGGGGTGAGTTCTTTTGGTGGATGGCGTGCTAGCGCCCGCGGCGGATCAGGGGGAAGAGGATTTGCTGGAAGAGCCTCACCTGCAGTCCGGCGGTGTTGTTCGCCGGCTGCGGATCGCTCTGCAGGGCCGAGACCAGGGCGCTGAAAACAGCCGGCCCGGGAAGTGCACCCGCCCGCAGCTGCAGGGTCAATTGAAGCGCCTGCCCGCCGGGCAGGTCGCCCAGGCTGCAGCTGAGCTGCGCCCCAGCCGCCTGGCAGGCGGCGCTGCTGGATAGCAGCTCTGTTCCCGCCGGCAGCGCCGCGCTGACCGTCACCCGGTTGGCCCTGCCCGGGCCGGCATTGCTCACCTGGACCGTGTAGGTGTAGACCGACCCGGCGTACGGCGCGGCGGGGGTCAGCCACAGCGCCGCGCCCAGGTCGGCCGGGGTTGGGTCGGCGCAGGTCAGTTCCACCGCCAGGTCCAGCTGCGGGTGAGCCGGGTCGTTGGTCAGCAGGCGCAGCCGGCCGTCTAGCGGCTGGGGCGGCTGTGCCTGGGCGGCGCTGCAGCTGAAATCCAGCCGCAGATCCTGCGTTTGCCCGCTGCCCAGGCTGCCTTGAGTGGGGCCGGCCGAGAGCCAGTCCAGCCAGTCGGTACGGCAGGCGTCGACCGCCGCCTGCACCGCCGCTGGGGCGTTGATCTCGCCCCAGCCGGTGGCATAGTTGGGCACGTTGCCCGGGCCGGGTGCAGGCAGGCCGCCGCTTGGGTAGGGCAGCGGATCGGCGGTCTGCTGCAGCAGCGTCTCGGTGGTCACGTAGTCGCCCACCAGGCAGGGAGCCGCACTCCACATCAGCGCTGCCAGCCCGGCTACGTGCGGGGTAGCCATCGACGTGCCGCTCATTGTCACGTAGCTGCTGCCGCCGGCCCCCGCCGACAGGTTGACGCCCGGCGCCACCACCTGCGGTTTCAGGCGCGGGTAGCCGAGCGGGTTGAGCGTATCGACCTGGTCGGTGGGTCCCCAGTTCGAGAAATCCGCCAGCTCCCCGTTGCTTTGCCCGGTGGCGCCCACCCCGGTCACGTTCCCGGCTCGCGCCGGGCTGCCCACCGTGCCCAACCCGGGCGGCGAGGCGTAGCTGCAGTTGGTGCTGTTGCCGTTGGCGAACAGCGGGTAGATTCCCAGCGCATGCCAGGCGTCGATCACCCCGGCATACCACGGATCGTACAGCGTGGAGCAGTCGCCCCACGAGTTGTTGATGATGTGCGGGCGCAGATCGGGGTCGGGGTTGGTCACCCCATCCAGTTCGCTGGGGGCGGCCAGGAACTGCCCGCAGTCCAGCAGCTCCTGGTCCGAAATCTCAAAGGCCCGGCAGGCGATCCAGCGCGCCCCGGGGGCCACGCCGGTGGTATTGGCCGCCGACGCCGGGTCGGCCGGGTTTGTGCTGCCCACCAGCGTGCCCATCGTGTGCGAGCCGTGCCCTTGCCAATCAGCCGGGGCGGGCAGCGTGGTCCCGCCGGGTGGGTCGAACCAGTTGTGGTTGTGGTCGAACAGCCCCCCGCCCAGGCTGCCGCGGTACGCGCTGCTCAGCAGTTCGTGCAGGTAGTTGACCCCCGTATCGATGTTGGCAACCACGATGCCCTGCCCGGTGATGCCCTGCGCCCACACCTGTTCGGCGCCGATGTGCGCCAGGTTCGGCTGCACCGCCAGTGGGGCGGCGGGCTGCGGCTCACCACGGTAGACCGGGGCGAAGAAGGTCGGGCTGCGGCGAGCGCGCAGCGCTTCGATCTCTGGGAAGGACTGCAGGCTGCGCAGCATCTCGGGGGTGCTGCTGTGCACCAGGATCAGGTTGTCGATCCAGTAGGCGCGATAATCGACTTTCTGCGCGTCCAGGTAGGTGCGCAGCCGCGCCTGGGATGCGGCGGCGGTCTGCTGCAGCGCCTGCACCACCCAACGCCCGCGCACCTGCCAGGGCAGATCTGCCGCCGCCGACAGGTCTGCAGCGTCGCGCAGGTAGACCAGGTAGCCGGCCTGAGCCTGGGCAGCTGCCTGCTCTACCAGGGCGCGCTCGACCTGGGGCGCACCCTGGTTGGCAGCGCCGGCTGCCTGTGCGCTGCCCGGCGCTGTTCCGGGCGCAGCGCTTGGGGCGGCTGCCGCCAGGCCCGCAGCGCCGGCCGGTTTTGCTGCGCCCGCCGCTGTGCCCGGCTGTTCGATTGCCCGGTACGCCAGCGCCAGCGGGCCGCGGTTCTGCAGGCTGAGCGTTACCGCGCGGGTCTCGCCAAGCCACAGCATCTGGCTGATCACCAGAGGGGCTGCCTGCAGGTCGGGGCGCGGCAGGCTGAAGTCCTGGCGAGTCACCGCGCCGCCGGTCACGCTCACATCCAGTGGGCCAACCGGCTGCGGGTAGCCCGGCGCCTGGGCGGCTACCTGGTAAGTCCACGGCACCAGCGTGGCAGTATACGCGCCGCCGGCATCTACCGGAAACGCCAGCCCGCCCGGGTTGATCGTCACCACCGCCGGGGTGACCGGCTGCCGGCTGCCGTCGTAATCGCTGACCTGCCCGCGCAGCTCGCCGCGCGCCAGGCAGGCCGGGCACTGGCTGAACAGCAGGTGATCGGTGTGGGCGCTCCAGGCGGGCAGCATCCCGCCGATCACGTGGCCCAGGTCGCCTTCCATGCGGAAGCGCGCCTGGGGCAGCGTGGTGACCTGGCTCCAGCCGGCTTCTGGCGAGAAGGCCAGCACGCTGCTGACCGGCGCGCCTTCCACCACCCCGCCGGCCAGGTACAGCCGGCCGTCCAGGATGAAATCGGCCGCCCCCCAGCGCGCCTGCGGCAGCGCCGCCGCCGTGCTCCAGCTGCCGGCTGCCGGGTCATACACTTCGACCAGGCGGCTCTCGCCGCCGCTCTCGTCGATCCCGCCCGCCACGTACAGCCGGCCGTCCAGGCAGCCCACCGCCGGCCAGGTGTGCCCGCCGGTCATCGCCGGCAGGGCGCTCCAGCTGTTTGTGCCCGGGTGGTACACCTCGGCCCCGCGCTGGCCGTCTGGAAAGCTGCTCATCAGCGCCCCGCCGGCGCGATACAGCTTGCCCCCGCAGGCCGCCGCGCCATAGCCCGCCACCGCTCGCGGCGCCGGGGCCAGGCTGGTCCATTTCTGATCTGCTGTGTTATAGGCCAGGTGGCTGCTGACGATCGACGTGCCGCTGTAGCCGCCCGGCAGGTAAATCACCCCGCCCAGCCGGTCGGCGTCGATCACCTGCAGCGCCAGCGGGGGCGACGGGCGCGCACTCCATGTCCCGCCCGCCAGGTCGTAGCGCAGGTTCTGGCGCAGGGCCGGTCCGCCGCCGATCGCATACAGCCCGCCGTCGCCGCCGTCCACCACAGCCAGGTCGTACAGCCCGCTGCCGGGCAGCCCGGTCAGCTCGTCCCATGCGCCGCGAGCGGTGATGGTGTGGGTGATCCAGGCCGCAGCGTTGAAACCGCTCCCGGTTGCCTCGATCCGGGCCGGTATCCCCAACCCATCCGGCAGGCAGACCAGCGGCTGCAGCGTGGCGCTGAAATCGGCCCCCCGGCGGCTGCCCACGGCCAGCGCCGCCGGCCCGCTGAGCGCGCCCATGCTCGGGTCGACGGTGTAGGCCAGATCGAAGACCCCGTCCGCCCCGCTCAGATTGTACAGCGTGTAGTCGTAGACCTCCGGCGTACCGTTGCAGCCGTTCTGCGCAGCCTGCCCGGGGGCCAGGTACAGCCCGTCTGGCGGGCTGCACTGCACAATATCGGCCTGGTCGATGTACCACCCCGCGTACACGGCTGTCCGGTCCGACTGCAGGTGGAAGCGGAACTGGAAGTCGCTCACCCCGGCAAATTTTGAGATATCCAGGCTGTGACGCGTCCAGGCCAGATCCACCGCTCCGCTGTATGGCCCGTAGGCAGTGGTCCAATCGCCGGCGCCGCCGCGCACTTCCAGCCAGGCCTGGTCGAAGGTCTTCTCGGTCTGCAGCCACTGGCGCCAGTTCAGGTACAGCGGGTAGCCGCTGATGCGCACCGCCTGGCTCAGATCGATCGGCGGCGAGGTCAGGGTCGAGTTTTCGCTGATGTTGTAATCGCCGGTCAGCCCGGTGGCCCAGGCGCGGCTGTTGAAGCCCGGCGCAGCCGGGTACTCGGCCTGGGCGCCGGTGTAGGGACCGGTGACTCCCCAGGCCCACGAGGCGTTGGTCCCACCGACGCTCAACCCGCCGTCGCGCTGGTCCAATTGGCCGGAGTACAGCACCTGCCCCCAGGCGGCGCTGACCGCTTGCGCAGCCAGCGGCTGCTGCGCCCCGGTGTAGCTCAGCACGGCAGTGTGGGTGATCCACTCGGCGCAGTTCAGCCCGGCTGCGGCCCGCACCATGTATGACAGACCGGCCTGCTCGCCCTGCGCCAGCCGGCCCTGCCAGGTCACCTGCGCCAGCGCCGGGTCGTACGCCAGCCCGGGGGAGACCAGTTCGACCAGCTCCACCTGGGCGGGCAGCTCGGCGGTCAGCGACAGCCCTTCGGCCGGGGCGCTGCCGGTGTTGGCCACTGCCAGGGTGTAGGTGAAGGTTTCGCCCGACTGCACCACGGCCGGGGCGGCCAAACCCGTCGAGAGACTCGCCGCCGGGACGGCGTTAAAGAACAGCGCCCAGCGGTACAGTGTGCCCGTGTCGACGGCTGCATTGTCACACAGCTCCAGCTGCCAGCTGCCGGCCGCCGGCTGCCCAGCCAGGGCGGACAGGCTGTCGCCCTGCGGCGCCCAGGCGTACTCGTAGTACGGGGCGGCGGTGTTGTGGCTCCCGATGTAGTAGGCCGGGGCGCCGTCCTGGAACAGCACGTCGAAGTTGTCGGCCCCAGCGCCTTTCCCGCCGGTCAGCAGCTGCAGGCGTGTCCCACCCGGGCTGATCAACCACAACTGCAGATCGGCGCGCCAGGTGTGGGCGGCGTTGAAGCCCACCCGCAGGTCAACGATGGCGAAATCGTCCGGCGCGGCCAGGCTGACAAACTGGTGCGCGCCGCCGCAGGTGTTGTCGCTCAGCCCCAGCGTCTCATTCCATTCGTATTGGTAGGCATAGGCCGCCGCCGGTGTGTTGGACTGCGGCGCGGCGGCGGCGTACAGGTCCGCCGGCGCCTTGGCCGGCTGCAGCGCGCTCAACCCGGCGTCCGCTGGCGACTGCGGCTGACCCTCGCCGGCCAGGCGCAGTTCGCCTGGGCTGCCAGGGAGTGGGCCTGGCGCAGGATCGCCGGCCGCCGGCAGGCCGGATGCCGGCGTACGGACTGCCGGCTCACTGGACGCCGGCGCTGCGCCGCCCGGCTCTCTGCCCGGATGTAGCGCCGGACGGCCCGGCCCCAGCTCAGCCAGCAGGGCGAGCAGCAGCAGCGCCATCACGGAACGCACCCGCCGGTTCACGCCGCGCCTCCGCCGCCGCCCGCGCCTGGCGCAGCGGCTGTATTTTTGCACGGCTGTGTTACGTCATACCGCGCGGCCCGGTGGTTCGCAGATCGTGATGCTCTCACGGCCCTTCGCCTCGCTTTGTGTGCGGTTGTGTCAATGTGGATCATCTCCAGGCTGCAGCGCCGGCGTGTACTGCCATCGGCAGGATGGATGCTGTGATTATACTGATCTGCGTGGGAAAATGTAACCCGTCAAAAGCCGTACTGCCGGCGATGCCGCGCCGGTTGGGGAGCGCCGGCATCCCTTGACGGCCCGGCAGAGAGTCAGATACAATGCCCTCTACGCTATGACTCATCATATTCACAGGAAAAATGAAATGTTCATTACGCTTACAACCGATTTCGGCACGCGCCAGGGCAGCCAGTCTGTCATGCATGGGGTGATTTATCGCATTGCCCCGCAGGCGGTCATCACTGACCTGACCCACCATATCACGCCCTTCAAGATCCTCGAAGCCGGCTTTGTGCTGGCGATTAACGCCTTCTATTTCCCTGAAAACACGGTCCATGTTGCGGTGGTTGATCCTGGAGTGGGAACCCGCCGGCGGCCGATTGCGGCCCAGGTTGGCTCACAGCGTTTTATCGCGCCGGATAACGGCTTGCTGTCGTGGGTCTATGCGCTGGCCGAAAAAAAACACTGGCCGATGCAGATCGTCCACCTGGATAACCCCCAATACTGGCTGCCGAACGTATCGAGGACCTTCCACGGGCGCGATGTTTTTGCCCCGGCGGCGGCCCACCTGGCAGCCGGTGTGCCGTTGGAAGCGCTGGGCGCCCCCATTGATGATGCGCAGCGCCTGGAACTGCCCAGCGCGAAGCCCATCCCTAATGGCGTTGAGGGGGAGGTGATTTATATCGACGAGTTCGGCAGCGCCATTTGCAGCATCTTACCCGAAGACCTGGCCGGCCTGGGTGAGGTGCAGGTGTCTTTATGCGGGGCGACAATCCCTTCGATGGTCAACACCTTCGGCGATCGGCAATTGTATGGCGGTGAATTAATTGCTTTGTGGGACAGCAGCGGGTATCTGTATGTCTCGGAGAATAACGGCACCGGTGGGACGATCATCCAACCCAAGCCGGGAGACCGGTTGGTGGTAACCCGCCGCCCGGCGTGAGCCGCTTACTCCTGGCGTTTCAGGCGCTTTTCAAGCCGCTGTAGCAGCCAGGAGAGCGTCACGGTCAGGGTCAGGTATACCATCGAGAGGGTCAGGTAGGCTTCGCGGAAGCGGAAGGTGCGCCCGGCGTACAGGCGCGACATCTGGGTGATATCGCGCACCGCCAGCACCGACACCAGGGATGAGTCTTTGACCATCGAGACGAAGTCGTTGCCCAGCGCCGGCAGCACGTTGCGAACCGCCTGCGGCAGGATGACCCAGCGCATGGTCTGAATGTAGCTCATCCCCAGGGCTTTGCCGGCTTCCATCTGCCCGCGCGGGATGGACTGGATCCCAGCCCGAAAGATCTCGGATAAATACGCCCCGTAGGTCACCGAAAGCGCAATCACGGCGCGCACGCCCATCGGGATGGCGTTGTTGTTGATGTTGGTAAACACGGCTCCTATCGGGCCGGCCCCTAACCCCGACAGCCAGCCTCCGAAGGCGTTCAGCCCATCCACCAGCATCGGGACGCCCACCAGGGCGATGAAGAAGATCAACACCAGCATCGGGATGCCGCGCACCGCTTCGACATAGACTTTGGCGGCGTTCTTCAAGAACACGTTGCGCGAGATCTGTGCCAGGGCCGTGAGCAGGCCCAGGATGATGGCGATGGCATACGATACCAGGGAAACGGCGATCGAGGTCCAGATGCCGACAATGATAAACAGGAACGCTTCCCGGTAGCTGGAGCGGGTGATGACGATCCAGACGGTCCACAGGATCATGACGACCAGCGCCAACAGCCACCAGGGGAAATCTTGCTGCGCCGGTCTGCGGTTCTTGCCGGATGCGTTGGGGGGGAAGGCCGGTATTTGGGTTGAACGAGAGGGGAGCTTATCCATGTACAGCCTTGATCCGGCTTCGAGCCGGGGAGGGCGATCTTTCCGGCTGGAGTTTGGCCTTCTTCCGGATCCGGGGGGATACGGCTCCCCGGCAGGTGCAAGGCCAAACTCCAGCGCGGTTCAAATTCTGTTGCGGCGTGCCCCGGTTATGGCGTTGCCGTGGCGGGGAGCTTGATCTGATCGTAGTTCAGGTTGAAATCCGGGCCGAAGTACTGCTTGTTCAACTTGTCTAAAAAGCCATCCGCCATCATGGCTTCCAGGGCCTGGTTCACCGGGCCAACCAGGTCGCTGCCCTTGGGGTAGATAAAGCCCAGGAATTCGCTCTTGATTTTGGGGCCAATCAACTGGACCTGGTCCTTGTTTTCGCCCAGGTACCCCTGACCGGCAGTTTCGTCACCCAAAACGGCGTCCACATCGCCGGCAATCAGGGCCTGGACGGCAAAGGAAAATTGCTCGAAGGCCTTAATGCGGTTTTCAGGGATATACTTGGCGGCGGTTTCGTAGTTGGTCGAGCCGGTCTGCGCGCCAATGACCAGTTGTTCGTTGGCTTTGAACTCGTCGATGTTGGCGAAGCGGTTTTCGTCCTTGCGGGTCAGCAGGCGCTGGTCGATGCTGATATAGCCGGTCGAGAAATCGACGATCTGTGCGCGCTCATCGGTGATCGAGATGCCATCCGCGCCGGCGTCAAACTGCTTATCCGCCACGGCCTGGATCATGCCTTCCCAGCCGGTCTCGACAAACACCGGCTTGCAGTTCAAGCGCCGGCAGATCTCAGTCCAGGCATCGTATTCCCAGCCGCCGGCTTTCCCGGTGGCGAGTTCGATGTATTGGAAGGGGATATAGGCGTTCTCAAAGGCGATGCGCACTTCGCGGCCGCCCAGATCGGGCAGTCCGCCTTGAGCGGCAGGTTGAGGCGCCTGGGTGGCAGCAGCCGGGGCCGGGGCGGATGGCTGGCAGGCGCTCAGGACGAGCACCGCCGCCAGGATGAAGGGTAGAATACGGCTCAGTTTTTTCATTTCTTGTCTCCTTAGCAAGTGAAAGTACTATATCATCAAGAAAAACGGGCGTCAAGCGCACGCGTTGGGCGGTTCAATGGCTCAGAATCTGGGATAAAAACAATTTGGTGCGTTCTTCTTGCGGATTGGAGAAGATCTGAGCGGGCGTGCCCGATTCAACAATCTGGCCTTCGTCGAAGAAGTACAGCGTGTTCGCCACGGCCCGGGCAAAGCCCATTTCGTGGGTGACCACCAGCATGGTCATGCCGCTCCGGGCCAGCTCGATCATCACATCCAGCACTTCTTTGATCATCTCCGGGTCCAGGGCGGAGGTGGGCTCATCGAAGAGCATGATCTTGGGCTGCATGGTCAGGGCGCGGGCGATTGCCACGCGCTGCTGCTGCCCCCCGGAGAGGCGAGAAGGATATTTATGCGCCTGCTCCGGGATGCCCACCCGCTCCAGCAGCTGCAGCGCGGTCTGCTCGGCTTTCTTTTGGGACCACTTGCGCACTTTCATCGGCGCCAGGGTCAGGTTCTGCAGCACCGTCAGATGTGGGAAGAGGTTGAACTGCTGGAAGACCATCCCGGTTTCCATGCGGATCGCATCGATGTCGTGCAGGTTGTGGGTCAGTTCGATCCCGTCAATCTCGATCCGGCCCTGCTCGTGGTCTTCCAGCCCGTTCAGGGTGCGGATAAAGGTGGACTTTCCGGAGCCGGAGGGCCCAAAAATGACCACCACCTCGCCCTTATTGACCAGCATATCAATGCCGCACAAGGCATGGTATTCCCCATACCATTTATGGACATCCTTGCAGACGATCATCGGTTGCGCGCTAATGGGAGGCTCCTGAGTGATCAATGATGCTTAACCAATGCGACCCGCCCGGTTTCATGCCCGGCTCGTAGATCGCTCAGCCAGGGTCACCTCTACCGCATCACCCGGACGCACATCCAGGCGCTGCGCGGCGCTGCCGTTGACCACCGAGACGATCAGGTTGCCGGTGCTGCCGAACAGCGCCACCAGCGCCCCAGGTGGGCGCTGCCCGAAGGTGTCGACCAGGCCGTCGATGCGCTCCCCGCCCAGGCGCACGCTCGCCACGGTTTGCCCGGTCAGGTGCTCGGCGTACAGGTTGGTGGAGAGGTTGCCGAAGTGATCGGCGTGGATCACCTGCGCCAGCCAGCCGGTGGGGGTGCGCTGCGGCTGCGGCAGTTCCAGCCGCAGCGGATCGCTGACCGGTGTGCCCAGCGCTTCCAATGCCACCCCGGCTGCCAGGTGGGCGGCGCACGGTGCGAAGATATCGCGCCCGTGGAAGACGTGGCTGACCACCGGCAGCCAGTACTGCCGCCGGTCCAGGTGGACGAAGGCGCTTGAAGCGCCCTCTTGCTCGACCCGCTGCAGCCAGCGCGTCAGCGTGCCGTTGTCGGGGCCGACGTAATACTGGTCGCCCAGCCGGGCAGCCAGCGGGCGGCGGGCGGTGCCCACCCCCGGGTCGACCACGACCACGTGGATGGCGCCGGCGGGGAAGTATGGCACGGCGCGGTGGATGATCAGCGCCGCCTCAGCCACGTTCTGCGCGCTGATCAGGTGGCTCAGGTCGATCAGCTGCGCCGCAGGCGCAATGCCGCCGATCACCCCTTTCATCACCCCGACATTGCCATCCTTTAAACCGAAATCTGTGGTGAGTGTAATGATTGTCACGCCGCAAGCATAGCATGACCGGCACGCAAAGTCAACGCCCGAAACCCTTGTGATACAATCTGGAGTCGATGAGACGCAACCTTTTTGAAAGAGATGCATCTAATGAGTAAAGACGGGCGCAAAACGGAAGATTTTTCGCTGGAGCGGCTGAAGTCCGGCGACCGGGCTGAGTTTGCCCGGCTGGTGGAGACCTATTCGAACGTCGTCTACCGCATAGCGGTTAAGATGGTCAAGGATCCCCAGGATGCCGAAGACGTGCTCCAGGAAACTTTTTTGAAGGCTTTCCGCTACCTGTCCGGCTTTGATGGGCGCTCCAGCCTGTCGACCTGGCTGTACCGCATTGCAACCAACGAAGCGTTGATGCTGCTGCGTAAGCGCAAGCGGGTGGTCCTGCCCCTGGAGGACGAGCCAGCCGATGATGACGAAGCGCTTGAAACCCCGGTGCAAATCGTCGATTGGTGCTGCCTGCCGGAAGACGAGCTGGTTTCGGGTGAGTCACGCTCTTATATGAATGAAGCGGTGCAGGCGCTTTCGCCGGCGCTGCGGGCGGTGTTTGTGCTGCGTGATATTGAAGGGTTGTCGACGTTGGAAACGGCCGAGGTGCTGGAACTGAGCGAAGAGGCGGTCAAGACCCGCCTGTCGCGCGCCCGCCTGCGGCTGCGCGAATTGTTATCGGTGTACTACGGCGAGCGGGTGAAGAGCCACCGCCAATCGGAAGGGCGTTAGTGGTGGGAGGAGTAGGAGATATGGAAGAACACAACTGCCGTCACTTATTGGGTTCGCTGTCGGAGTACGTGGACGGCGAAGCGTGCGCTGAGATCTGCGCTGAAATCGAGCAGCACCTGTCCAGCTGCGAAAACTGCCGCGTGGTGGTCGATTCGCTGCGCAAGACCGTCTCGCTGTACCAGTCCGAGCAGGAGCCGGGCATGCCCGATGCGGTGCGCCAGCGCCTGTTCCACTGCCTGAACCTGGATGATTTCCTGGAGAAGAAGGCGTGACCCAGGCGTCGGCGGCCCGCCGGCCGCTGTCGCAGATTGTCGCCCCGGCGCTGATGGGCGTGGGTCTGCTGCTGCTCGGGGTTGTGACGCTGGCCTATTTCTGGCCGCAGATCAGCGCCGGCGCGCCCGGCAGTTACACCTCCGCCACCCCGCGCCCGGTCAGCTTCACCCCGCCCGAAGTGCCGCTCACCGACCTGCAGGGCAACCCGGTCGGCTGGAGCGGGCTGAAGGGCCAGGTGGTGCTGGTCAACCACTGGGCCACCTGGTGCCCGCCCTGCAAGGCCGAAATGCCGGTGCTGAACGCGTATTACAACAAATACAAAGACCAGGGCCTGCTGGTGGTGGGCGTCGAATCGGGCGCGCCGATGGAAGAAGTGCGCGCCTTTGCTGCCGATTACCGGCTTGACTTCCCGGTCTGGCCCAACCCGTCCGGCTCGGCGCTGGAAGCGCTCAACGAGACTGCCCTGCCTACCTCGCTGGTGTTGGACCGCGACGGGCGGGCAGTGCTGTACTGGAGCGGCCCGATCAGCCTGGAAATGCTGGAAACCTACGTCACCCCGTTATTCAAGGAGTAAAGCATGGACGCAAAAGTGGTCTGGAACCAACGCATGAGCTTCACCGGCACGGCTGATTCGGGTTTCCAACTGAACCTGGGCACCGACCCGGCGGTGGGCGGCGATAACGACGGCTTTCGCCCGATGGAACTGCTGGCGATCGGGCTGGCGGGCTGCACCGCGATGGATGTGATCTCGATCCTGAGTAAAAAGCGCCAGCAGGTGCAGGCGTTTGACGTGCAGGTGCACGCCGCCCGCGCCAGCGAGCATCCCAAGGTCTTCACCGATGCGGTGATCGAGTACACCTTTGTAGGGCACAATATCGAAGAAGCCGCCGTGCTGCGTGCGATTGAGCTTTCCGCCGTGCGCTACTGCCCGGCCCAGGCGATGTTGAGCAAGGCCATGTCGATCGAGTTAAAGTACACCATTTATGAAGACCTGAGCGATGGCAAGCGTTCGCTGGTGGCGGTGGGCGCGTACGTACCGGCCGCCGAGGTCAACAGCTAAGCGCGCACCGGCGCGTACAGCGCAAGCGGCGGCCTGGAAACGCTCTCCAGGCCGCCGCTTGCGCTTTTAATCCACCGCCGGCTTATGCTTCGACGGTTGGTAGTTCGCCCGCGGCGGGCTGCGCCTCGCCACCGGTTACACCGCCGCCGGTTACACCGCCGCCGGTTAGTTCGTCATGGTCGGGCAGGATCAATTCGGCATCACGGATCGGGCGGAACAGGTAGCCGCCCAGCCCGATAAAGGTGGTGATCGCTCCGGCAAAGACGAACACCAGCGCCATCCCGGCCCCCGGCCCGCTGCCCACCAGCCAGCTGAAGCGCGGCTCCAGCGCACCCCCCACGCTCATCGCCGGCTCCATCACCTTATCGGCCAGCGGCCCGGCGATCAGCGCTGCCAGCGGCGAGCTGATCCAGGCGATCAGGCGCCGGATCGAGAACACGCGCCCTTGCACATCCGGGGCCACCTTGGCCTGCCAGATCGCCTGGTTCGAGCCGTTCAACCAGGGCACGATCAGCCCGCCGATGAAGGTGGCCGCGCCCCATACCAGCACGCTGCGCCCCAGTCCCATCAGCAGCGTGGTGAACAGCCCGGTCAGCGCCCAACCGATCAGCACCCCATGCACCTTGCGCTTTGTGCCGCCCCAGGCGCTCATCAACAGCCCGCCGATGATCCCGCCGACTGCCCCGATCGAGTTGACCGAGCCAAGCGCCAGGCTGTCGTTGCCGGTGCGCGCCAGCACCATGGGTGCAGCTAGCGTCATCGCCACACCGCTGACGAAGTTGCCCAGCATAAAGACCAGCTGCAGCCCCAGCAGGCTGGGGTAGCGCAGAATGTATTTCAGCCCATAGATCGATTCGGCCGCCAGGCTGCCCTGGCTGGCCGCGCCCACCGCGGTCACCTTGGGCTGCGGCACGCTCACCACCAGCAGGGCCAGGATGGCGATCGTCAGCCCGCTCAGGTCGATGATCAGGATCCCGCCCAGTCCGATGGTGCCCAGCAGCGCGGCGGCCAGCACCGGGGCGAACACCCCGGAACCGGTCTCGGCCAGCGAGATCATCCCGTTGGCCCGCCCATACTGCTCTTTGCTGACCATCGTGGTGACCGCGGCCGAAAACGCCGGCCATTGGAACGCCTGTCCCACGCCCATGATGGCGCTGGTCAGGTACAGGTGCCAGATGTCCAGCACGCCCAGGTGATACAGGATCATGATGATCAGCGTGCCTATCCCGGCGCACAGGTCGCTGATCATCATCATCAGCTTGCGGTTCGAGCGGTCCACCAGTGCGCCGGCCAGCGGGCTGACGATCAGCATTGGCGTGACAAAGAAGAACCCGACCAGCGCCAGCGCCGTGGCCTGACCGGTGCGTTCATAAGCCCAGATCTGCAGCGCAAACCCGGACATCGACGTGCCCAACAGCGAAAAGACCTGCCCGAGCATCACGATCGTGAAGCCGCGCAGTCCGGACAGCAGAGGGGTATGGGGGGTGTTGGATGTTTCGGTCACGCGAGCGTTTTTCTGCCTGGGTTACTCGATGAAAATTTCCACGTGCTCGCCGTCTTCCTCGTCGAACACATCGATGATCTTGCCTTCCGCCCCGGCGTTGATCGCTTCCACCAGTTCATCGAACGCCACGTCCGGCGCATACTTGGAGGCGATGTTCAGCCCGGCGTCCACCAGCCCCAGCGGCAGGTTGACCGTGGCCTTGGCCTTGCCGGTGACCGTATCGGTCACGCGCACCTTCAGCCACTTCGCCCCGCTGGGGTTGCTGCGCAGCCCCGGTTTGCGCGGCGCCGGCTTGCGGCTTTCGCTGAGCGTTGAAAGCAGCCGGGCGCCTTCCTCGGCGGTGATCTTGCCTTCGTCGATCATGCGCAGGATCTTCATCCGTTCTTCGTTGGTTGCCATACGTCCCTCGTTTCCTCACTCGACTGGTGCGGCTTGCTGCGCGTGAGTGATGCTAACCGATATAGATTTCTACTTTTTCGCCGTCTTCACCTTCATCCACGTTCAGATAGAGCGGGTTTTCCGGAGAGACGTTGTCGCCCAGCGCCAGCACCAGCTGGTCGAGCGATTTTTCTTTTACCGCCGGCAGGCGTCCGCCGAAGGTGCGCAGCAGCCAGGCGGTCGGGCCGGTGGGGATCGGAAAGCTGATGGCGATGCGCTGCGGCTTTTCGCCCGGTTTCTGCTGCACACGCAGGTGCAGCCAGGGCGCCCGGCGGCTGGAGAAGGCCAGCCCCATCAGCAGCAGCCCCAGCGCAAACGGCACCGAGGCGCACAGGAACCACAGGCTCATCCCGCCGGCGGACCGCACCGACCAGTACATAAACAGCCCGCCCCACACGGTGACGAATACGCCGATCCACAGCGGGATCATCCACCAGCGCTTCCACCTGGCTGCATCGGGCGGCAGCCCCGGCCGGGCTGCGGACTGCTCTGCCGCAGCGGGGAAGATTTCCGGCGCGCCGGCGAAGGGCTCGGGCGCGCCGGTAAAGGCTTCAGGCGCAGCCGGCGCTTCCGGCGGGATGGGCGCCTGGGGCGCCCGGGACGGAACGGGGAGCGGCGGGATCACCGGCGTGCCCGGCATGACCGGCGCGCCGGGCATAATGGGCGCGCCGGGCATAATGGGCGCGGGCAGGTTGGGCGGGGCGGGGCGGCGCTCATCGGGCAGCGGCAGCTCAATTGCGGCGACGCCGGCCGCGCCGCCGGCCAACCAATCCTGCTCCGGGTTGCCGGCCTCGGCCTCATCGCTATCGTCCGGCGCATCGCTGTCGGCCAGCGCCTGCAGCAGCGTTAGCCCTTCATCAGCGGTGATGCGCCCGCTTTCGATCATCTCCAGGATGTGCATGCGCTCGTTTTTGTCTTCCATCGTGTCGCTCCAGCGGCCGGCCTGCTTCAGTCTTTCCCTTCCAGCGCTGCAAGCAGGCGGTCGGCCTCTTCCAGCGAGATCTTTTTCTGCTCCAGCATGCGCAGGATCATCAAGCGCTCTTCCACGGTCACCGGGTCGGGAGCAGGCGGCGCGGGCGGAGCAGGCGGCGGCGGCGGGGCCGGTGGGCGCGGCGTGCCCCATTCAAAGCCCCATGAGCGCCGGCTGCGCCGGTCGGCCGACTGGGTGCGCGCCTCGATCTTGCGCTGCTGCGCTTCCAGCTTGCGCTCCAGCTTTTCCTGCGCCCGGCGCATCTTCTCCTGCGCTCGCTGCGTCTCACGCTCGCTGCTGCGCATGGCGTCCTGTACGATGCGGTCGGTTTCCTCCGGCGACAGCCCGGCCCGGTTCAGCCGTTCCGAGAGCTGGCTCATCTGGTCGCTCAGCTGGCGCGTCACCTGGTCCATCTGGCTGCGGATCTGGCTCTCCACCTGCTGGGCGATCTGCTGGCCGAAGTTATCCGGCAGCCCGGCGCCCGGCTCGCCGCCCTCGCTCCAGCCGAAGCGCTCGACGAACAGGTACAGCGTGCCTTCGGCGGTCAGCGAAACCAGCGCCGTTCCGCCGCCCAGGGTCAGGTCGAGGCTGCCCTGCTGGTAGGTGCGCGAGCCGTCGCCCATGCGCACCTTGATCGTCTCGCCCCCGCTGACCAGGGTCAGCTGGGCGTCGGCGTCTTCCGGCAGGTAGCAGTAGATGTTGCCCTCGGCGGCGATGGTGCAGCGCTCGCCGGTCACCCGCTCCAGCCGCAGCCGGGCGTTGCCCTCCACGGCGGCTTCCACATCGCCGTCGATGTTCTGCAGTTCCAGGTTGCCGTCCACGCTTGCCAGCCGGCAGCTGCCGGTCACACTACGCAGGTCGGCGTTGCCGTTGATGCTGCGGATGGTCACATCGTCGTGCGCGCCCTTCAGCGACAGGTTGCCCGAGACTTCGCCGATCGTCGCCCCACCCACCTGGCGTAGATCCAGCGAGCCGGAGATCTCCCGGATGTGCACCTGCTCGACGATGTTCTTGATGCTGGCGTCACCATCCACGCTGTCGATGTGCAGCAGGGCGGTGTGCGGCAGGCGCAGGTCGATGTCGCCCTCGCCGCTGATCGTCACGTGGTCCTCGCTGCCGCCCAACTGCAGCGAATCGGGTTCGGCGTTGACCGCCACCTGCGGGCTTTCCCAGCCGCGCACGCTCAGGTCGCCGCCCACCGATTGGATGGTTACTTCTGGGGTCAGGCTGGTGTCAATGATCTGGCGCGCCATCTCAGGCCTCCATCTCTTTCAACAGGCGCATCGCTTCATCGGCGCGGATCCGCCCGGCATCCAGGTCCTCCAGGATGCGCTGGCGGTCCTGCTCGCTGCTGCGCGCCGCCGGCTCTTCGCTCCCGCCCGGTTCGTAGCCCAGGGCGCGGATCACTTCCTGCAGCCGGTTGCGGATGGTGGGGTACGACAGGCCGATCTCTTCTTCCATGCGGCTGATCTTGCCCTCGCAGCGCACGAAGGTGACGATAAAGTTGAGCTGCTCGGGGGTCAGCTCGCTGAATACCCCGCTGGTGAAACGGCCTTCCAGCGTGGTGTCGCAGTCGCGGCAGTAAATTCGGGTGCTCGCCAGCTCGCCGCCGCACAGCGGGCATCGGGTGGGCATCTGGTTCATCGGTGGTTTTCCTGTTTAATAGTTTGGCGCCGTTGTAACGCAGCGCGTTGATTGACACTCTTGATTATAAAACGAATCTCAAGAAAGTCAATATTGATTTTAAAAATATTTAGTTTATGTTTGAAGTTCTTGAACCCGATTTACGGTTTTTCGGCCGGTTCGGCTGTCGGGGCCGGCTCGGGGGCCTGGCGGTCGGTATGGATAAAGCTGCGCGAGTTGGCGTTGGTGACCGCCACGATCACCTGAGAGTTGCGCTGCAGTGTGCCCTGGTAGGGCAGCGCGCCGTTGCGCGCCCACCAGCCTTCCAGGTTGAAGGCCAGCATGCCTCCGCCGATGCCGGCAGCCGGCAGCCATTCGCCGTTGTACTTGCGGGCGATGTGCACGTGCGTGCCGGTGGCGCTGCCGCCCTCGCACGAGGGGTGGCCCAGCGGCTCGCCGGCCTTGAGCACCGTCCCCAGCGTCGCCCGGTCCTCGGTAGCCAGGTGCAGGTAGAACACGTTCCAGCCGGTGCGTTCGTCGCCGTCGCCGTCCAGGTCGAGCATCAGCTCGCCCACCCCCGAGCGCACCACCACGCCATCGGCTACCGCCGTCACCCAGCGGTCGGATATGGCGCAGCCCTGCGTTTTCGACGGTGGGGCAAAGTCCAGCGCGGCCAGCGGTTCGCCGCTGCCCCAGCCGGTGTGCGGCCCGCCGGTCAGTGCCCACACATCGCCCGGCTCAAACGGTAGCAAAAAGAACGGCTGCTCCAGGCTGCCCGGCAGGTGCGGCTGCGGGTCTGCCCACGGGTCGCCGAACAGCCCCCGGTAAACCGCCGCCAGCCCGTCGGGCGAGATGGCTCGCCGGTAGCCGCCGGCTTCTTCCAGTTGGTTGAAGAAGCGCATCAGGCTGATCGTGGCGGCGTTCTGCCACGGGTCCACCCGCTCAATCGTGCCGTCGGGGTGCTCCAGCAGGTCCAGCTGCAGCGTGCGCGCCTTATAATAGCCGTCGTTCAGCTGGTTGGCGGCCCAGGTCAGCTGCAGGAACAGCCCCTTGCGGTTGACCGCCTCATAACCCAGCACGTACTCCTCGCGCCCCAGCGGCGCAGCCGGGCGGCTCAGCGCCCCGGATTGGTATTCCAGCAGCGCCAGCAGCAGGCGCGGGCTGACGCTGTAGTAGTGGGCGATGTATTCGATGATGTTGGCCCCGCTGCGGTTGGCGTCGGCTACATAGGCTTTATAGGTCTTCAGCCAGCCGGGCCGGCTGTCGACAAATGCCTGCGTGTCAAAGCCGATCTGCGCCGGCCCGTTGACGAACAGGCTGTCGGGTAGGATCTGGTAGGGCGAACCCCACAGCGGTTTGTAGTAGA